>JANPDZ010000216.1:0-13797 GCA_031431735.1 Acidobacteriota bacterium
GTCAGCGTTCCGCCTTGTCCAATAAAATCATCTACCAAAAAATATTTGCCTGCTTGCACTATGCCATCAAAAAAAGCGGGAAAAGCAAGCCGCGTATAACCGTCCGCCCCCGTATGCCCGACAGTGTTAATTTGGATAACATCAACATCAAGCGGTAAATTAAGCGTTTGAGAGAGCATCTGCGCCAGCACCAGCGGAATCGGATTTCGCCCTTCGGATTCAACGGCGTGAACAGGTATCAGAAATGGTTCTGAATCGCCAATTACATCGCATATCTTTTCAATTGCCGCGACTGTTACCGTATCAAGCACAAGTCCTTGTGCGGCTTCAACATCTCCGCCTTTTGCCGCCGCGTAAAGCGGATGTTTTTTGATAGGCGACTCGTCAGCTAGAATCGCCACGTCTGGAAAGTCTTTCCACTCAGTTCGGCGGAGATGCGTTTGAAGAACTTTTGAAAAATTAGGGACAGTTTCAAGCATACAGAATTAAACACATTTTTCTTATCATATCATCATTGGAAAATTAAGCCTAGAAGTTGCCTAGTTTGGTAATTTACCATTAAACAAAACGGTTGTTTTGTCTAATTCCACCTGCATTTGTGGCTAAGTATCAAGACATTATAAAAATTCACCACCTGCTTTCTCGGCAAACTGCCCTTTGTCATAAACTTTTGCACCGCGCACAAAAGTTGCTTCGACAACGCCGTGCAGATTCATTCCCGAATAGGGCGTGATTTTGTTCTTAAAGTGAATAGACATTATTTGAAATAAAGAAATTATCCACGAAGTTTCACAAAGATTTCACGAAGGAAAGAAAAAAGTTGCCGATTGATTAAAACTGAACCGACAAGGGGCGATAAATATTTCAAAAAAAGAAAAAAATCTTCGTGTTTCCTTCGTGAAACTTCGTGGATAGTTATTTCAAATAATCTCTAATGATTTCCGGCACGATTTTGAACTCTTTTTCGGGATGCCAGATGACGATGTCGGCATCGTAACCGATTTCAAGACGACCTTTGCGTTTGTCCAATCCGGTAAGGCGGGCGGGTGCGGCGGACATCCAGTTTGTCAGTTCGCGCAGACCGAAACCGCGTTTTTGAAAGTTTGTTCATATCACGGGCAAGCTGAATTGCAGAGCCGCGATGCCGCCCCACGCTTCGAGAACATCGCCCGTTTCGAGCAATTTCAGATTTGCCGTGCAGGGCGAATGGTCGGAGACAATCATATTAATCGTGTCGTCCTTGAACGCGTCCCAAAGTTTCTCACGATTTTCGCGTTCGCGCACCGGCGGACAGCATTTGAAATGAGTCGCACCGTCGGGAATTTCTTCCGCCGCGAAGGTCTTGCTTTGCTGTCGGAAGGAATTCAACTTTATAGCTTTTCATTTAATCTTCAAGTGAAAATCCGTGTTCTTTGGCAAGTTCTTGAAAAACTTCTTCCATTGGTTGACCTTTTACGCCTTCATCAAAACTCTTAAGACGTTCACACAAAACGGCAACCGTTTCCGCACGTTCTTTCGCTTCAACCAATTTTTGGTAACTTTCGGCATCTTGCACAACTACCTCAGCTTTACCATTGACGGTTAGAATGACAGGCTCTTTTGTCGCCTTAATCTGTTTGATGATTTTTGAAGCATCTCTTTTAAAAATACTCAAAGATTGTATATCACGAACAATATTCATACATTTATTCCTCACTTTTTACAGAGCTAAATTAAACTCTGAATTTAATGTTATTTTAATAATAGAGCGGAGTCAACAACTGTTTTTATGGTAATGCGTTATTCTTATCTTTTGACGAATTGTTACGCCACCAGAATTATTGTATGAAACCGCCCCAAATAAAGCCGTCAAAAACACTATTCGGGTGTCGTCCGATGACGTAAGTTTTTTTTATCTTCAAATTCTGAGCGAGTCTTTGTAAATGCACGCAAATCATGGTCGGTGGCAGTTTCTTTCACTTCAAAGGCGACATATTGACCGCGCCGTAAAAAATCTTTTGGACAGCGACGTGATTGCGGTTTTGGCGAAACGCGGATTTTTGCCGCGCTACGCATTTCTGCTTGATGTCGTTCGGTTTGAAATTTGTCACAACTGCACTTGCGAAGCGGCTTGTTACGAATGTTTGAAAGATTATAGCAACCAAAGCCATCACGAAAAATTGGATAGAAATTCGGTCGTGCAATTTTTTGAAACGTAAGTGAAGTTTTTGTTTTTGGTGAGTTTGCGATAAGTTAGTTGAGAGATGCAAAAACATTGGACAATTCAAAAACACGACCGCGAAGAGGTATTAAAACTTTCACAAGCCTTGAAAGTTTCGCCTTTGATTGCCGCTTTGCTTATTTCGCGCGGGTTTGAATCGCCGGAAAAAGCCACCAAATTTCTCAATCCGTCATATTCTGATTTGCACGAACCAAATCTTTTAAAAGATATGGAAAAATCGGTTGCGCGAATATTCAAAGCCATCGAAACGGGCGAAAAAATCTTGATTTGGGGCGATTACGATGTTGACGGCACGACCGGCACGGTTGTTTTACGAAAAGCGCTCGAAATTCTCGGTGCCGAAACGGGTTTTCACGTTCCGAATCGTTTTACGGAAGGTTACGGATTGAATATTCCCGCGCTCGAAAAAGCCAAAGAACGCGGCTATTCGCTCGTCATCACGGTTGATTGCGGAAGCACGGCGTTTGAACCGATCGCCTGGGCGCAAAGTAACGGAATGGATGTGATCGTCACCGACCATCACTTGACCAAAAACGAAGGTTTGCCGAATGCTTTCTCAGTTGTTAATCCGAATCAACCGGATTGCGAATATCCCGACAAAAACCTTGCCGGAGTCGGTGTCGCGTTCAAAGTCGCGCACGCTTTGCTTCGTGAAAAAGGCAAGGAAAATATTGTCAAAGGATTTTTGAAAGTTGTCGCGATCGGCACAATTGCCGATATTATGAATCTGACGGGCGAAAATCGGGCAATTGTCAGAATCGGTTTGCAAGATTTACCAAAAGCGCATAATTTCGGGCTCAAAGCCCTGATGGAAGTTTCCGATTGCAATGCGGAAATGACCAGTTATCACATCGGTTTTCGGATTGCGCCGCGTATTAACGCGGCCGGAAGAATGGACGTGGCGCGGCACGTCGTCGAACTTTTTGAAGCCGAAACTTTTGAAAAGGCGCGTGAAATTGCCGCTATTTTGGACAGCCGAAACCGCGAACGCCAAAAGATTCAAATAGAGATCACGCAGCTCGCACTTCTTGAATATATAGATAACGGCGGAAGCTTGACGGCATCGCACGTGGCAGTGGTTGCCGGCGAAGGCTGGCATCGCGGTGTGATCGGTCTGGCGGCTTCAAGAATTACCGATAAACTCAATCGTCCGTCGGTCGTGATTTCGATTGAAGACGGTATCGGTCACGGCTCAGCGCGTTCGATTGCCAATTATCATTTATTAAACGGCTTGGATTCGTGCGCTGATTTGATGGAACAATTCGGCGGACACGCCGCCGCCGCCGGAATGAAGATAAAAGCCGAAAATATTGATCTGTTGCGCCAAAAGTTAAACGAACATGCCATCAAAAATCTTTCTGACGAAGATTTGATTCCCGAACTAAAAATTGATGCTCAAGTTTCATCAACGACACTCGATCTGTCGTTGGTTGATGAATTAAAAATGCTCGAACCGTTCGGCGCGGGAAATCCAAAACCTATTTTTGCAACTAAGGATCTAATATTAAAAGATGAACCTTTTGTTATGAAAGAAAAGCATCTTAAGCTAAAACTATTGGATAATAACGGCAAGCCATTTGAAGCCGTTTGGTGGGACGGCGTTGAAAAATCAAAAGAGCAAACTCTTAAACGTGGAATCCGCATCGAATTGGCTTACACCCTTGAAGCGAATACATGGCAGGGAAATACGCGGCTTCAACTTGTCGTGGAAGATTTAAGAACGGATAATTAATGCTAGTGTCAGACGTCAAACGCCCGAATATTCAAAAATTGCAGAAACGCGCGAATCTGCCGAAGTATTTTCGCGTCGGGGCGATTCTTGCTTTGTGTCTGACGATTCTGGCGATCGGAATCAGTTTTTATCTCGGTCGAAATCGGACTGAATTTCGCCTAAAACCAGAACATACGAAATTATCAAAAGATGTGATTGCCGAAATAAAGGGTTATGAACGGACAGAAACTGACGGCGATGTCAAAAAGTTTTATATAAAAGCCGATAAAGCAACGACGTTTTCAGACAATCATCAGGAATTGGAAAATGTTTATTTGCAGGTTTTTGACGATAAAGGCGAGGCGTTTGACCAAATAACCGCAGAAAAAGCCATTTATATTCCGGCGGAAAATAAAAATTTCACCGCCTATTTCGCAGGAAATGTAAATATCGAAACCCGCGATGCTTTGAAGGTGAAAACCGCGCAAATCGTCTATACAAAAGAAACTGAAACGGCCGAAGCCGAAGAATTTATTGAGTTTGAGCGGGGAAATATTACCGGAAAATCGGTCGGCGCGATTGTCAATATCAAAGAAAAGAAACTGGAATTACTCAAAGATGTCGAAATCAATGCTTTTGCATTAAACGCGGACGATGAACTGACGAAAAGTAATATCAAGAGCGCGAAAATTACCTCAAATTACGCGATGGTTGATCAAACAACCGAAAAAATCGAGCTTAAAGAAAATGTTTTTATCAATATAATTCCGAACACGCAAAATTCGGAAATGTCGCAACCGACCGACATCAAATCCGATCAGGCGGTTGCAAGCTTTGCTAATAAAGAAATTAAGCAGATTGATTTAACCGGAAATGTCGAAGTTTATCAAAAACCGACCAATGCGAATTCAAAATGGACGCGGACGAAAGCTAATAAAGCAACGGCAAAAATCGAGAAGGAACTAAAAAGTGTTGAATTATTTGAAAATGTCGAAATTGAAACCACGACAAATGACGCGAAGCCGACAAAAATAAATTCCGGATATGCGATTTACGAAAAAGACCTCGACCGTTTTCAATTAAAAAACAGCGTTCACATTCTCACATTTGAAGATGAACGGCCGACCAATATCAAAGCCTCGGAAGCAGTTTATGAACAATCAAACGGCAAGATTTTTCTGAGCGGTAACGCCGAAATTGACAATGGCAGAGAATACTTAAAAGGCGATACAATGACGGCGGAAATGTTTCCGAACAAAAAAGTAAAATACGCCACATCAAAAGGAAATTCATTTTTGAAACAGACCTCGCCAGATCGCATAACCGAAATATCAGCTAATGAATTAAACGCGGCTTTTAATGAAAATCAGCAATTGCAGTCTGCAAATACGATCGGAAACAGCAATGCGGTGATAACGCCGTTTCGGTCACAAGAATATACAAAGGTCACGCTATTTGCGCCAAACGCGATTCATTTGAATTTTCGCGGTGAAGGACTCCTTGAACAAATGAATACCGAAGGCCGCACCACGATTCAATTAACTGCGCCAAATAATCGGCCGGATGCGGCAAATAAAAAATTGACGGCGGATTCGGTCAAGACATTTTTCAATCCGAACGGTAGGGATCTGAACCGTGCCGAAGCAATCGGAAATGCCGAACTTTTTGTTGACCCGATCCAAAATTCTCTGGCAAATTATAAAACAACCGTCAATGCGCCGCGTTTTGATTGCGAATTTTTTCCGACCGGTAATAATGCTAAAGTCTGCATCGCGCAAACCAAAACAAAAACGGTGCGTGTTCCGACCGTTCAGAGCGAAAAGCACGGTCCACAAACTTTGATAGCCGATAAATTGAACGCGCAATTTAATCCGCAAACGCAGGATATTCAGCAGTTTGATGCGTATGGAGATACAAAATTTACAGAACTTGACCGGAATGGAATTGCCAACCAAATAAATTTTACGGCAGACGATCAGATTGTCAGGTTGCGCGGCGGTGAACCGACAGTTTGGGATTTACGGGCGCGGGCCAGAGCTGACGAAATTGATTGGGATACTAAAGCGGAAAAATCTTTTCTTCGTGGAAATGTCAGTACGACATATTATAGTCAGAAACAGACAAACGGTGCGACGCCGTTTACATCAACCAGCAAACCTGTCTATGTTACGGCATCGAGCGCGGAATTTAATCATTTGGAAGAAACCGGAATATACACGGGAAATGCACGTGCGTGGCAAGAAAATAATTATGTTCGCGCGGAAAAGCTGGTATTAAACCAAAAATCAGGACAACTCAATGCGGATGGTTCGGTGCAAAGCTTACTTTACGATGTGAAAAAGAAGGATAAAGGCAAAGAATCGAGTGTTCCGGTGTATGCTTCATCTCAAAAGTTGTTTTACAATCGTGAGAATCGCATTCTTCGCTATGAAGAAAATGTTGATATACGGCAAGGCTCTGACAGAATAACGGCAGGTGTGGCAAACATCTATCTGACCGAAACAAATGAAATGTCAAAAACTATTGCCGAAACAAATGTCGTTATTACACAACCGAACAGGCGGGCAACAGGCGATTGGGCACAATATACTTCGGACACGGAAGTCGCAATATTACGCGGAAATCCGGCAAAAATTGAAGATGCTGAAAACGGCTCTTCGCAAGGTGCGCAAATGACGGTTTATATGCGTGAAAATCGGGTTGTCAGTGAGTCAAAAACAGAGCAAACAAATACGGGCAGGACGCGGACAGTTTATAAAGTTAAGAAAAACGAATAATAATGCTAGGATTTTTCAGCAAAGACGGGGCAAATGAGACAAACGGCAAACACGAAAATGTGCTTGCCAATGCTTTGTCGGCGTTTAATTTACAAAAATCTTACGGACGCAGAAGGGTTGTTGATGATGTCAGTATTTCGGTAGTTCAAGGCGAGATTGTCGGACTTCTAGGCGCCAACGGTGCCGGTAAAACAACGACATTTTATATGATGGTTGGTTTGGAACGTCCCGAAAAAGGAAATATTTTTCTTAATCAACAGGACGTAACCAAATTGCCGATGTATCTTCGCGCCCGGCTTGGACTTGGATATTTACCGCAAGAACCTTCGATTTTCCGAAAAATGTCCGCCGAGCAAAATATCCTGGCAGTTTTGGAAACGATGAAAATGTCGCGTGCCGACAGATTTGCCAGGCTTGAAGAACTTTTAGAAGAATTCGGAGTCGAACATGTTCGAAAGACACGCGGCGACGCGCTTTCGGGCGGTGAAAGAAGACGGGTTGAAATTGCCAGATGTCTTGCAACAGAACCTCGTTATATTCTTCTTGATGAACCATTTGCGGGAATTGACCCGATTGCTATAGATGAAATTCGAGAGATAATTCTTTATCTTAAAAATCAGGGAATCGGCATCTTGATCACTGATCATAATGTCCGTGAAACTCTTGGAATTACCGATCGTGCTTATATTATGGCGGAAGGAAAAATACTGAAAAGCGGAAATCCGACAGAATTAGTTGAAGATGAAGAAGTCCGACGACTTTATTTAGGCGAAAGCTTCAGTCTTAAAGGTTTCTTTTTTCACATTTCCGAAACAAAGAGTTATAATTAGACTAGTGGACAGTTAAGGTTGAATTGACGGGTCAGAACCGCCTGCGCCTACGTGGCGGTTGAACGTGGCAAAACGAACATCTTACTTTGAAACTTAAACCATCTGCTACCGCAGACGGTTCTGACAAATCAGCCAATCCGTTCATTCAACCTTGACTGAACACTAGATATTTGGACTGAGTAAACAAATAAAGCAATAAATTTTTAAAGATAAAATATGTCATCATTAAGACTTCAAACATCTCTCAGACAACAAATGGTTCTGACTCCGCAACTGCGACAAAGAATCGAAATGTTGCAGATGACATCGGTTGAACTCTCAGATCTGGTTCAACAAGAAATGCTTTCAAATGTGGTTTTGGAAGAGGTTCAATCGGAGGATGAAGTCAAGGAAATTTCAGATAATATTCTCGACCAAAATGCTGATGGAAACGATGAATCGTTTGTCAACGGAGCAGATTCCGATGCCGATCCAACGGCTTTTTCCGATCGAAATTCCGAAGGATTAAGCGGTGACAAAATCACCGAAAATGGTTTTGATGAGCAGCACAATATTGATTTTGAAGGGGAAAACGAAGATTTTAACGAAGCAAAATCCGATGCCTTTGAAGAAATTGACTACGGTCGCGAATTTCAGGATTATCTCGATCCCGGATACAAAACACAAGAAATTGAATATAAAGAGGATGCGCCGAGTTTTGAACAGTTTCTAACTCGGTCGGAGTCTTTGACAGAACATCTTGAATGGCAATTAAATTTGCTGCAAATAGATGATCAAACCGAAGAAGCAGCAATCTCAATAATCGGAAATCTCGACAGCGACGGTCGTTTGAACGCGACTGACGAGGAAATCGCCGAAATGTGCGAATGTTCGCTCGAAATAGTCGAAAAAGCACTTAAGATAGTTTTGAAACTTGAACCGGTCGGATGCGGTGCGCGTGATGTCAAAGAATGTCTTTTGGCACAGCTTGAAGCCAATGGGGAAGGGAATTCACTTGCCGCGAGTCTTGTTCAAAATCATCTCGAAAATCTTCAGCCGCATCGGCTTCAGCATCTGTCAAAAGAAGTCAACGTCGAACTTCACGCACTCAACGAGGAAATCAATAAAATCAGGATTCTTGATCCTTATCCCGGAAGACGTTATTCATCGGAAGAACCAATATACGTTGCTCCGGAAATTTATATTGAAAAGATTGAGGGAGATTTCGTAATTTATTTTACAGATGACGGCAGCCCGCGGCTCAGAATAAGTAGTACATACCAAAAACTCCTTGGTGAAAGTAAGACCACCAAAGAGGAAAAAGATTTTATCAAAGATAAAGTTCGTTCAGCCGTTGATTTACTCAGAAACATCGAACATCGGCGGCAGACCATTTATCGGGTTGTTGAATGTATTGTTGAACGCCAAACAGAATTTTTGAATTACGGTGTCGAGCATCTCAAACCAATGATGCTCAAAGATGTGGCAGAAGATATCGGAATGCACCTTTCGACAATTTCGCGGGTCGTCAACCGTAAATACGCACACACACCGCAAGGCGTTATCGAACTTCGGCGATTTTTCAGCGAAGGAATGCTAAATGAAGACGGTGAAGAGGTTTCAACAAGAATTCTGAAGCTCAGAATTAAAAAAATGATTGAAGAGGAAGATACAAAAAAACCTTTGACCGATGACGATATAGCTAAGATTCTTATAAAGGAAGGCGTGAAACTGTCTCGTCGAACGGTTGCAAAATACCGCGACCAGATGCAAATACCGGGTTCGCGCGAACGAAAAACAGTTATTTGATTTGGGATTTGGGATTGAGGGTTTGGGATTTGTTTAAATTCCCAAAATGACATCAAACCTTTCGGTAGTAAAATCCGCAATCCCAAATCGAAATCGTTCTTTGATTAATAAAAAAACAGGAGGGCATTTTTATGAAATTTGAATATACGGGCAGACATCTTGAAGTAACTCCGGCACTGCGTTCACATGTCGAAGATCATTTTGAACGGCTCAGACATCTATTTGACGGAAAAACAATTAATGCACACGTTATTATTGAGGTTGAAAAGGGCAGACATCGTTCAGAAATAATTGTTAAATGGCGGAGTGATGTTTTAACTGCTAACACAACAATGACGGATATGTATCAATCCCTATCAAAAACGATAGATAAAATTGAAAAACAAGCTCTGAAAATCAAAAATAAAAATATTGATAAACATCATAAAAAGAAAAAAGTTGCAACTGTTGCGACACCTGTTGATGATGTCAAACCTGATCCGACAAGTCCGAAAATTGTGAGCGCGAACCGTTACGCGATCAAGCCAATGACTTCCGAAGAAGCGGTTTTTCGGCTCAACGGCGATGAAAATCAGTTTTTGGTTTTTAGAAATGCCGAAGATGAAAAGATTTCGGTTATTTATCGGCGCAAAGACGGAAATTACGGATTGATTCAGCCCTAATAGTATTTAGGTTTTTAGTCTTTTGGGATTAACTGAAAACTAATTATAAAGACTAAATACTCAGTAAAATAAGTTTTTTAATTTAAACGCCGAAGAGCGCAGGGGGCGCCGAGTTTTTTATTAATACTTGAATTTATGGAATCATTGTTAAATATCTCCTCTGCATTCTCGGCGTTCTCGGCGTTTAAAAATATCAGAAAACTTATTTTACAGAATACTAAAACCAAGCAGCATGCAAAACGAAAGCCCGAAAATCAGCATTGCCGCCTTTGTTGAAAAAACTCCGTCGGAACTTCAAATTGAAGTTTTAGCAGGCCGCAACGGTTTACAACTGCGAGAGATCAATTCTGCACGTATTCAGAAACTCGGCCTGGCATTGGCAGGATTTGCTCATTACATTCACACGGGACGCATACAGATTGTCGGACAAAGCGAGATTTGGTATCTCTCACAACTCGACAGCGAAAAAAAAACCGAAGCGATAAAAAATCTTGATCTTGATAAAATCAGCTGCATTTTGATAACCAAAGGTCTTGAACCGCCAATTGAACTGAAAAATCTTGCGAATGAAAATAATTTGCCGGTGTTACGAACAAATTTGATCAGTTCTGGTGCTATCAATCAGGTAACGGCGTATTTACAAGAGGTACTTGCACCGCAGATTACTCTTCACGGTGTTTTGATGGGAATGTTCGGGATCGGTGTTTTGATAATAGGAAATTCGGGGATCGGAAAATCAGAATGTGCTTTGGATCTGATAACACGCGGTCATTATCTGATTGCCGATGATTCGGTGCAAATCAAGAAAGTCGGTGAAAAACTTGAGGGTAAATCTCCCGAATTAATTCAGGATTATTTGGAAATTCATGGTCTCGGGATCATTAATATCCGCGAGCTCTTTGGTGTTTCGGCTATCGGGAAGGGAAGTCAGATTGAAATTTGCATTGAACTGAAAAATTGGAACGAATTTGACGAAATTGATCGTTTAGGATTAAAAATGAACGAAGAAGTGGTCTTCGGTTTGAAAATTCCAAAATTTGTATTACCCGTTAGTTCCGGCAGAAATCTTTCAACTCTGGTTGAAACGGCGGTTCGGATTCATCTTTTAAGTGCGGCCGGTTTTGATGCTGCGCAAAATTTGATCGAGAAACATAAAACTTTGGTCAGCGGTTTGTAAAATTATTTCATGTCTCAAGAAAACACTGAAAAACGGAATCTTCCGAATTTTATAATTATTACCGGTTTAAGCGGTTCGGGAATGTCTTCGGCGACCAATGCCTTTGAAGATCTCGGCTATTTTTGCGTTGATAACTTGCCGATTACAATGCTTTCAACTTTTTCAAGACTGCTTTTGCCAAATGCTGAAGAAATCATTGCGATCGAAAAGGCCGCCCTCGTGATCAACATCAGAGAACGTCATTTTCTCTCTGATTTTCCAAGTGAATTAAAAAAGCTTTATAAGAAAAAGCTACAGCCTTTTGTATTATTCTTTGAAGCTTCGGATGAAGTTTTGCAAAGGCGTTTTTCGGAAACCCGTCGCCCGCATCCCGCTGATAACGGAAAAGGGTTGATTTCGGCTATTCGCGACGAAAAAAAAGAAATGGAAAATGTCCGCGATCTGGCGGATCTGATTATTGATTCCTCCGAACACACTGTTCATACGCTGCGCCGTTTACTGGTGCATAAATTCGGACATCGTGAAGACGGCAATCCGCTTCATGTCCAAATTGTCAGTTTTGGACATAAATATGGTGTTCCAAATCATGTTGATCTGCTTTTTGACGTGCGGCATTTGCCAAATCCATACTTTGAAAAAGGTTTGCGGGAATTGCCCGGTTCGGATAAAAAAGTTTCTGATTTTTTGGATAATCAAGTGGAAGTTGGCGAAACAATTCGCCGATTTATTGATTTGTTAAATTATCTTCTTCCGCTTTACAAAGGCGAAGGAAAATCTTATCTGACGATCGGGGTCGGTTGTACCGGCGGTCGGCATCGGTCGGTAATGGTTGCAAATAGTTTGGGAAAAGCGTTAAATGGCGACGGAATGGAAATTTCGGTTATGCATCGGGATGTGCAGAAATAATTATGGAAACTGAAAAGAAAAAAATCGGTGGGGTCCTTGTTTCCCACGGTCAGGTTGCGAATGAATTATTGGCGGCGGCTGAGACGGTTGTTGGTGAATTACAACATATTACGGCCGTTTCAATCGGTTGGCACGATGATGTCGAGTTGGCAAAGTCTGAAGTTTCGCGCGCTATCAAAAAAGTTTCGCAGGGAAAAGGGGTTTTGCTATTAACAGATATGTTTGGCGGGACTCCGACCAATATCTCGGCGATGTTTATCGAAGAGAATGATATCGAGATCGTGACGGGCGTAAATTTGCCGATGGTTATTAAACTGGCATCACAAAATAAAGATCTCAGTTTGTCCGAAATGGCGAAAGAAGTTGAAAGTCAGGGCAAACAAGCGATTTATCGGGCAAGCGAACTTTTAATGCCGCAGAAGTTTAAGAAAGATGCTTAAAGGTCGCGTAAAAATTATCAATCGGCTTGGACTTCACGCTCGCGCGGCTGCCCAACTTGTCAGACTAGCCAGCAGTTTTCAAAGCAAAATAATATTACTGAGACCAGATAACGCAGTAATTGCCGATGCAAAATCAATATTAAGTGTTTTGACGCTGGCCGCTTCAAAGGGCGTTGAACTCGAAATTACAATCGAAGGTAAGGACGCCGAAACAGCATTTGAAGCGGTACAAGAGATTTTCAAGAATGGTTTTGGGGAATTGTAGAAATAATTTATGAGTTTTAATGACACGGATTTTCCGGGTAGAAATAAAAAGGTCGCTCTTTTGGGCGTTCCAATTGGTTACGGAGCAGGAAAAAAAGGAAGCGAACTCGGCACTGTCGCAATGCGGCTTGCCAACATTCGCGGAAGTTTGTTAATTGATCAAATCCGGGAACTTGGTTATGAAGTTACAGATTACGGCGATGTTGAAGTAATAAAGCCTGACTACGTAGCTGAAGCCAATGAAAATCCAAAATATCTAAAAGAAATGATTGCGACAAGTAAAATTTCTGCGACGGCTGTTAAAACATCTTTACAAACCGGCGAAATTCCGGTGATCCTGGGCGGCGACCATTCAATTGCAATCGGTACTTTTTCGGGGATTTCATCATTTTTCCGCGAACAAAACGAAGAAATCGGACTGATTTGGTTTGACGCGCATGCTGATATCAACACACCCGAAACTTCGCCTTCAGGGAATATTCATGGAATGCCTTTTGCCACGCTTTTGGGGTTTGGCAATGATGAACTTGTAAATCTGGAAGGTTTTGCGCCCAAAATAAATCCAAAATTCTGCGCCCACGTCGGGGCAAGAGATTTGGATTTAGGCGAAAAAAGAGAGATTCGAGATTTAGGATTGCGTGATAACTTTTTTACAATGAGCGATATTGACCGGCGCGGTATGCTGGCGTGTGTCGAGGATGCTGTTAACATCGCATCAAAGGCATCGGGCGGTTATGCTGTAACCTTTGATGTTGACATAATTGACCCGCGTTTTGCTCCCGGTTCGGGAACACTTGTGCGCGGCGGACTTACATATCGCGAAGCCCATCTTGCACTTGAAGTTATTGCCGAACACGGTGGAATGAGGTCATTTGAGATTGTCGAAGTAAATCCGATGCTTGATGAGCATAACATTACTGTTGAACTGGCCGGCGAATTGATTCTCTCGGCACTTGGAAAAACAATTTTATAATGGAGAGTGAAGAGTGGAGAGCGGAGAGTGGAAAATTTTGTTTTTTAC
>JANPDZ010000217.1:0-10256 GCA_031431735.1 Acidobacteriota bacterium
AGAACTAATTTTCAAAGAACTACAAGTTAAAAATTACTTGCTAAATTGGCGAGAAAGTAGAAATGTGTCTAGTTTTGACTTGACACCGAAGCCGTCTTTATAGATGCGCTCCAGTCTTTAGGCCTTAGTTTTCTTTGAAAATAACTTTTTACTGACGCATTACACGCAAAGTAAAAAAAGGATTGACAAAACGTCCGGTTAAATCTATATTTCGATGAAAAAGTCCAAAAACTCTCCCTTTTTTATTCAAAAAAGAATATTTTGATTGAAAATGAAGAGCTGTCAAACGATATTTCAAAAAACTTTGCGACCTTAGCGTCCTTTGCGGTAAAAATCTTAAATTGCGTAAGGTGAGGTCTAATCCGTAATTTGTGATTGTTTCAAAGAATTTAAGGCACGATCAAACTTTGCGTCGGATCGCCAAAAAATGTAAATGTTCGCCGCTGATCAATCAAATTGGTTAATAATTTTGTTTCACGCGCGGCGTCGCCAAGCCGCATTCCCGAAAAAGCGCGACTGTAAAATTCTTTTCCCATCAGTTCTTGGGCTTCCGCCGAATTCCAGCCCGTTGCCGCCCAAACCGCGAAAGATCCGCCATTTGGGGCTTTTAAATTTGCTTCGGCAAGCGCTTCATTATTAATTTCGGCGTAGTTTCCGCTGGAACAGGAGAGCATCACCGACAGCGAGGGTCGTGAATAATTTGTCAGGCTTAAAGCATCGGAACTTTGATAAATTCCGGCATTTGTCCAAACCGTGATTGACGAATGTCCGAAATAATTGACAACGGCAGGTCCCACATTCATCGAATCCAGAACATTCTGGCGAATAGTTGTTGGATTGTTTGTGCCAACATCAATGTAATTCACATTCACGTCTGACGGAATCGTGCTTGCCGTGTTTCTTGAGCCGGCGGCAAAGTTATAACCGATAAACGCATCCGACACCATCAAAACCCCACGCTCTTTGATCTCTCGCTTCGAAAATACTTCGTGCGCCATTAATTTCCCTAAAACCGCCGAAAGCTCGGCATTATTTCGGACCGGCAATCTGCCGACGGAAATATCTTCGATGTCGTCATTGTTAAAATCCGCGATCATTTCATCAGAGGTTGTTTCCATATTCCAGGTGTCCGTCAGCATCGTCGGGACAAGATTGACACTGTCGCCGCCGCTCCCTGAATAGTTGCGCGGGTCAACGCTCGCATCGCCGACAAACATCGCATAATCGGGTTTGACCGTCCAATTTTGCTTGGCGTATTGCAGAAATGCGCGAATCGCTTCCGCACTTTTCACACCGTTGTTGAATTCATCGTAAATATCGGTCGGGTCAATAATGACCGTTTGTAATCCCTGCGATGTCCGATAATTTTTGAAATTTAGCAAATTCGCGTGAAACTGCGGCGGCGCAATGATAACGAAGTTGGCTTGATTCTGAATGTTGTGTAAATCCGACTCAATATTCTGCGTCCACGAACTTACCGAAAAAGGATTTGACATTGCGTCCTGCGCCATCAAAACTCTTGCCGTTGTTGCTGAAGAAATTGTCGCCGAATGAGTGCCGTCTGTTTCAATTTTGGTAGTCGTTTGAATCTGAGTCGGGTTTTCGGGATTCGTGATGTTAAAAACTTTGACGTTTTGATTTACAAACCCTTTTAGTTTGACAGATTTTTTAGCATCAAGTAAAAACTGCAAGCGGCTGTTTTCAGCCTGCGAACGACGAGGATAATTGATGCGAACGGCTTCGAGTAAAGATACGTCGGTCGTTGGGCTGACCGAGCGAAGTTTTATTTGATTTACTCCCGCAACCAAAAGCGATAGCGGTACAGTTACTGTCCATTCCATTCTCTGCCAGTCACTGTAATTGATTTGCCCAACGACCGTCCCGTTCAAAACAACCGCGACCTGATGAGACATAATACCAAGTCCCTGAATATCAACTCCAAGCGTCGCCGTCTGTCCGCTTTCGGTCGCAATTTCGCTTAAGTTTAGCGATTCAGTTAACTCTGTTGAATTAACAACCGGACCAAACCAATTTTCCCGCCCGCCATTAAGCACGAGTGAAGTGCGAATAATTTTATCTTTTTTCTCGGAGATTATACGTGACCAGCCGGTCGAAGCGGGTTGCGTATTCTTTTGGCTGACAGTGCTGATTCTTTTTCCGTTTCCGCTGTTTGAAACCAGCCAGTAAACCTTTGCATCGGTTTGCAGTGTGTCAATTCTGCGTCCGTAAAATTCAATCGAGCCGTCCGGATTAACCATCATTGATTGTTCGCGCCCATCGGTAAAAAGTTTCCAACTTGCAGCACTTTGCAAACTAAAACCGTTTTGAAGAATAATCTGACTGCCGACGCGATGCCAACCTTCCTGACGAACTTCAAATTTCAGAGCGTTCCCGTCTTTCGCCAAATCAGTTTGACTTAAAATATCTGCCGTATTAAATCCGGCGGTCTCCTTTTTTTGTTCCGTCAAAACCGGAAAATCAAGGCGGTCGATCTGTCTTCTTGAAAAACCCGGATCATTGGTTATTTGAGAAATGGTTTTAGAATTCTCTTCGATTTTTTCTCCCGAACCCGGCTGAACAACGATTGGGCCAAACCATCGGCTTTCGCCATTCAAATCAATCGTTTCAAGTGAATAAAACGATTCTCCGGAATTTTCTCGGTCATAGAAATTATATTCATCGCCCGTTTGCGAAATGCCGTTGCCCGCTTTCAAAAAGCCGGCGGCAATCATTTCTTCGTTGACAAGCTCCCTTTTTCCGAAATTGTCGCGCCAGACCTTAAAACCGAGAATATTCTGTTCATAATTTGTCCGCCACGAAATTTTCACTGCGCCCGAAACTGTTTCGGCTTGAAAATTTTTAAGTTCAAAAGCTGTCGGCGGATTATTTTTCAGTGAAGTTTCTGAAGCTGTTTTTGCATTATTTACTTTAATTTGGGCATTCAAACTGCCGGAAAAAGAAACGACTAAAACCGAACAACTCAGCAAAGCAGAAACAATTTTTTTGCCTTGCCGGCTGATTAATGAGAAATCACTCATTTTATCAAACATTTGTAAAACCTCTTTTATATAATTTTTTGACTTTCGAAAAAGGACGAAATAGTTCCGTAATGTAAATTAGTTGGTGAGATAAAGGAATTTCGAGGGTCAAGTTCGTTGAAATATCAAATAAATTAACCGTCATCTGCCAATACCAATTTAGTTGCTTGATATTGTTTTGTCAAGATAAATATTGTTTAACACATTAAAGATAAAACAATCGGTCAAATAGACCGATTGTTTGATAGAAAAAATAATTTTTGTTGTAAATTTACTGTTTATTCCGCAGTTTGATTTCCAGTTTTCCGCCGTTACGCATGACTGTAATATTTTTAAAGTTTAAAGCCTTAGCAGAAACGGGTTCGTTTGAAATTGTTTGATTGTCAATAGCTTCAACAATATCATTTTCCTTAATTCCGGAGCTTTTCGCCAATCCATTGTCAACAACCGATTTCACAATCCATTTGCCGTTTTCAAAAGCGGCATTAATGCCAAGTTGCTCAAGAATTTCTTTGACTGAAAATAACGTCACTTTTTCGACATTTTGCGGTTTTTGAGGAGAAGTGTTTGAATTAAAGTTCGGTTGAACAATGAGCGGAGGTTTTACGGATTTCAACTCTGAACTACCGCCAGAATTGTCTTTTTTCTCTTCACGTTTTTTCTCAATTTTAGAGTTTTTCAGATTATTGCCGGCAATTTCATTATCGGGAACTTTCGGCAAAGTTGGGCTTGAGTTTGAAATTACCGAATTGTCATTTATTTGTTCCTGAGGCGGCGAAGATGTCGAAACCAACGTGTTTTGCGGCAATGACGAGTTTGTGGTTTCCGGCGAACTTTGCGCGATCGCCGCGTTGTTTTTTGAGAAAGAAAACATTCCGCTGTTGTAAGCCAGAAAACCGAGAACAAAAATCATCACCAAAACAGGCAAAGCATAGCGAAAGGCAAAGCCGAAACGCGGACGAAAATCGCCTGCGTTTGAGCTGGCGATGCGTGCTTTGAGTTTAAAATCGAAATCTTTCGGTGCCTCGATCTTTTTCAGTGAAAGACACATTTCACGCACTTTTTGTTCATCTGCGCTTAAAATTTCGGTTTCGGTTTGTGGTTCTTTGTCACTCATTTTTAGTCAAAATAATGTTTTAGTTTATCGCGCAAAAGCGCACGCGCACGGCTAATTCGCGATTTTGTCGTGCCAAGTCCGAGTCCTAAAATCTGCGCGATTTCTTCATAACTCAATTCCTGAATCTCGCGAAGTACGATCGGTGCCCGATATTTGTCGGGCAAAGCCGCAATCGCTTTTCTGATCGTTCGACTCCGTTCGTCTTCAATCAAATCCTCGTCCGGCAAAGATTTCTGGTCAGGCGGATGAAATTCCTGCGCGTCGCCCTCTTCGTTCTGAAAAAAACTGGTCAGCGAAAGCAATTTGCGCCGCCTTTTTTTACGGATCTCGCTAATCGCCAGATTCGTTGCAATACGATAAATATAAGTCGAAAACGCATACTCCGTGTGATAGCGTTCAATCGCAAAATACACCCGGACAAAAGTTTCCTGCGCCAGATCAACCGCTTCTTCGTAATCGTTGAGTATCCGAAAAATATAGTTTGTCAAAGGATTTCGATAGCGATTGACGATTTCGGCAAACGCTGCTTCATCGCCTCGTTTCGTGGCTTCGATCAGTTGATGGTCAGACTCTCGTTTAGCGGACACAGATTTTTCTCGCACCTCAGCATCCCGATTCTCGAATTTGTCCAAAGCCATACATTCATAATTTTTACACTAGAATTTCAATCAAAACAAAAGCCGCCTGACGTTTTGAATCACGCATGGCGGCTCGAAAGGTTGCGAAAAATTAATTTAATATTTATTCGACTGGTTTGACCGTCAAAACTAAAAACATCAATTCATCCGGTTTTGACGTTGCCAGGCTGCCGACGATTGTTGGCTCATTTTCATTTAAACTGAATCGCATTGTAGTAATGCCGATTCCTTCATAATTGACGACCGGCGACGTTTTTCCGCTTTCATCTTTAGCAGTTGAAAGAATCGGAATTCGTGCGCCAAACCTAAAACTATCAAATTGAATTGTGTTGCGTCCGTTTGAATTCGGCGAATTTCGTAGGTTTCTGAGCGACCATTCAGAAAAAACGGGTGCGGTTTTGTCTTGAATCTGACCGAAATCGTTCAGCAGACTTTTGTATTCGAGAGAGTTTGAAGTTCGCTGGAGAAAAGTTGTCGCAAGGCGATAATCTGAAAAAGCGTAAAGAGTTTTCAGTTTTTTGACGGCGTTTGAAAGTGTCGGCGGAATGGCATTTTTTTCGGTTGTGTTATTAGAAGCAATTAAAATTTGCAGAACAACTTCATAACACGGTTCAGATTGCGGTTGTTTGGTTTCGGTTTGCGCGAACGAATTCGTGACGCTCAGGGCTAACAGAAAAAGAAAGATCTTGAAAATAAATTTCGGCTTGTTCATTGGTTTTACTCCTTTGGAAAAGAATTGGTTACTGCTCTCAATCCTTTTCACCAATAAGCCGAAATAAAGTTGCAAAAGATTTTTTTTTACTTAGCCGCCTTGAAACATCGCTTCTTCGATTTTTTGTCCGAAGGTAATTGTTCCGACATCTGTTTCTTCGATTTGTTTATCGTTTGCCCACAACACCGAGCGATACGGCACAAGCGTGCCTTGCGCGTAGTTGTAATCGTAGAATTTTCGTTTATATTTGACGCCGCCTTCTTCGTATTCGAGGATCATCACGCGGAAACTTTTTGAACTGACATAAAAGCGCGTTTTGCGGTTTTGCTTGTCAGTCACGTCCAAAAGAAAAAAATCAACGCCCATTATTTTGTCGCGTCCCGAAAGCTCCGTTTTTGATTCGTTTTCTTTGTATCGAAGCAGTGCTTCGAGCCCGTGCCAGATTTGACTTTGAAATGAATTTGCAGCGTCTTCGCGCGGCGTGAAAACCGAGTCGTTATAAAGCCCGAAGATTTTTTCGCTGTTATAAACCAGAGCATATTTTGCGTCGGGAAATGTCTGCTCAAAGCGAATTTTTTCCTTATTCAAATTATCGCCGCGCAGAATCCAGCGTTCGTAAATTGCCGTATCGGTTCGCCCGGTGGCATCAACGAGGGAAATTTTGCCCTTTTCCAATGTCGTCTTGCGAATTTGATTAAGGTTTTGTCTGCCGAGCAGACCGCCGTAGATAAAGATCGCTGATTCGGCAATCTGTTCAGCCGTCGCCGATTTGGTTAGATCGGTGGTTTGCGGTTTCGATTTTTCTTCCTTTTTAGGCGGCTTTTCCTTGCTGACAGTAACATTCTGAGCAACACTGAGAAAGGCGCTTGTCAAAATCAAAAAAGTGAACAAAATGATGGTTCTAAAACTCAAAAACACTAAAATTTCTCCTTAAATATTTGTTCGGTTTTGGCAGACTAAATGCGGATTGTAACATAAACCTTTCGATTCGGCACAAGTTTACGCATTAATACTAAAGTTATTGATGAAAATCTTTTCCAAAAAGATGCACCGGCATTAAACGTTTCACGTTCCAACTTTCGGGTTTTACTTTTTACTATTTACTTTCTACTTTTAAAATATGCTTCATATTGCACTTGTCGAACCCGAAATTCCGCCGAACACCGGAAATATCGCGCGTCTTTGCGCGGCGACATTTACGGATCTGCATATTGTCGGCGCGACCGGTTTTCGGATGGACGACAGAACTTTGAAACGCGCCGGACTCGATTATTGGAACGAAGTCCGGCTTCATCGCCATATTGATCTCGACAGACTTTACAAGGCTTTACCCGATTCACGGTTTCTTTATTTTACGACAAAAACAAAAACCCCTTATACCGATTGGCAGTTTGCCGACAGTGATTGCCTGATTTTTGGGCGCGAAACTCGTGGTTTGCCCGAAGATTTGCTTGAAAAGAACCGTGAACAATGTCTGACAATTCCGATGCCGAACGAAAATGTTCGCAGTCTGAATCTGGCAAACAGTGTCGGTATTGTGCTCTATGAAGCCTTGCGGCAGTTAAATTCAAAATCATAAAACCATACTTTTTCGTAATCATTTGGCAACCGTTTTCCGCTCTCAGGTCATCACACGACTGTAAACAAATTTTGATATTTAACATTTGTTGGAGGAGTAATAAAGATGAGATACCTACGAAATTTTTTAGTTTTATCATTTGCCTTTTTGTCGGTTTTGGCGATTGATACTACGGCGCAAACCGTCGGCACACCGCAAAACGGTCTTGAAAGAAAGGTCTTCAAAGAGTTGCTTAAACTCCCGTATTACGGCGTTTTCGACCATATTGCATTTCAGGTTGACGGTAACAAAGTAACTTTATCGGGAAAAGTGACGAATGCCCGCAACAAAAAAGATGCCGAACGCTGGGTCAAAGACATTGACGGCGTCGAAACGGTTGTCAATGAAATTAAAATCCTGCCGATGTCGAATTTTGACAATTCGATCCGTGAACAAACAGCGCGCTCGTTTTACCGAAACGGCGGAAGTCTTTACCGCTATTTGCAAGAGCCGAATCCTTCAATGAGAATCATCGTCGAAAACGGTCGCGTGACGCTTGAAGGTTATGTCGCCAATCGCGGTGATTATAGTCTCGCCAACATTCTGGCAAACGGTGTCAGCGGCGTTTTCAGCGTTAAAAACAACCTGATTATCGGAAAAGAACAATACCGCTAATCAACCCGACAATTTTCGATATAATCTCAGACCAGGCAATATTTGCTTGGTCTTTTTATTTCACGGTTGCCTTTTCCCGTCTAATCGGTCATCATACTCGTTTGTCTTTTTTGACAGATTTACATCTATGATTACTAAAGAAAAAATTCGCAACATCGCAATTATCGCGCACGTTGACCACGGCAAGACGACGCTGGTTGACGCGATGCTTCAACAATCGCACGTCTATCGGGACAATGAAACAATCGTTGACCGCGTGATGGATTCGATGGATCTCGAACGTGAACGCGGCATTACGATCATGGCGAAAAACACGTCGGTTCATTACGGCGATTACAAGATCAACATCGTTGACACGCCCGGTCACGCCGATTTCGGCGGCGAGGTCGAGCGCGTTCTGAAAATGGTTGACGGCATTGTCTTATTGGTTGACGCGGCGGAAGGTTGTTTGCCGCAGACGCGTTTTGTGCTTCGTAAAGCTTTGGAACTCGGACTGCCCGCGATTGCGCTGGTCAACAAAATTGACCGTCATGATGCGCGTCCCGAAGAAGTCGTTGACGAAATTTACGACCTTTTTATTGATTTGGGCGCGGACAATGAACAGATCGAATTCCCGATTCTGTATTCGATTTCGCGCGACGGTGTGGCGAAAAAGAATCTGGCGGACGAATCAAAAACCTTGATCCCGCTTTTCGACCAAATCATCGAAACAGTTCCCGCGCCGCGGGCTTTGCGCGACGATACTCTTCAATTATTGGTCGCGAATATTGATTACAATCCGTTTGTCGGTCGCCTTGCGATCGGCAGAATTTTTTCCGGCGAGATCGCCAAAAATCAGGAAGTCATCGTTGCCAAACGCGACGGTTCGACGCAGAAAACCCGCGTCAAAGAACTGTACATTTTTGAAGGATTGGATCGTCAAGTAACCGACCAGGCCGGAGTCGGCGAAATCGTCGCGCTGGCAGGATTTGACGACATCAACATCGGCGAAACGATCACGCTTGTTGATAATCCGAAACCGCTTCCGCTGATTAATGTTGACGAACCGACGATTGCAATGATCTTTGGTGTCAACACTTCGCCGTTTTCGGGCACCGAAGGAAAATATGTGACCTCGCGACAGATCAAAGAACGCCTCGACAAAGAACTACTCGGAAATGTCGCGCTGCGCGTCGCCGACACGAATTCGCCCGACAGTTTCAAAGTTTCGGGGCGCGGTGAATTACAGCTTTCAATTTTGATCGAAATGATGCGCCGCGAAGGTTATGAATTGCAGGTTTCCAAACCCGAAGTCATCACCCGAAAAATCGAAAACGGCGAGCTGCAAGAACCGATTGAACAAGTCGTGATTGATGTTCCCGAAGAATTTATCGGTGTTGTCACCGAAGCACTCGGACGGCGCAAAGGTCAGATGACAAAGATGATTAACAATGGTTCGGGCCGCGTGCGGCTTGAATACGAAATTCCGTCGCGCGGTCTGATCGGTTTTCGCGGCGAATTTTTGACCGAAACCAAAGGCACCGGACTGCTTAACACGATCTTCTTGCGTTTCGACAAATGGCAGGGCGAGATGAAAGGACGCGGCACCGGTTCGCTCGTTTCCGACCGGATGGGCGAAGCAACGACCTACGCGCTTTATGCACTGCAGGAACGCGGCGGACTTTTCATCAAACCGCAAACAAAGGTATATGAAGGAATGCTCGTCGGCGAAAATGCCCGCACGGTTGATTTGGATGTCAATCCGATCAAAGAGAAAAAGATGTCGAATATGCGAACGACCTCGACCGACGAAGCAATGCGCCTCGTTCCCGTCAAAGAAATGTCGCTCGAAATAGCTCTCGAATTCATCGCCGACGACGAACTGGTCGAAGTTACGCCGAAATCGATTAGATTGCGGAAACGAGTTTTGAAAGCCAACGAAAGACCGAAGAAATAAAGGTAAAAGGTAAAAGGTAAAAGGTAAAAGGTAAAAGGTAAAAGGTAAAAGGTAAAAGGTAAAAGGTAAAAAATGTCTTACTCGAATTGAACAGTCAAGTACGTCATTCTTAAGTTTTACCTTTTACCTTTTACCTTTTACCTTGTTTCTCACTTCATGACTTCGCCGAAAGAGACGGCATTTTCTTTGCTGTCAACGTCGAATTTGATGAAGACGCGCCCGATTTTCGGGTCAATCTTTGTCACCGTGCCTTCTTTGAGCGAATTGACCCAGACGGCTCTTACTTTGTCGCCGACTTTGGCATTTGAAACCAGCGGAAAAGGTGTGCAGCGCGATTTATCAACAACCGAGATGCGTCCGGCAAAACCGTTGACAAAAACTTTATCGCCCGCCACGCGAATTACCTGCGCGGGTTTCTGTTCCGCGCCGTCCTGAATCGCAACCATCGAACCGACATCAAACGGCGCGTTGATCTTCACGAACGTATTCGGTTTGAGCTTTTCTTCCATCTGCCCGATACCCGTTTTGCCGTCTTTCGATTTCGCCGGATTGTCATAATCTAAATCCAAATATCGCACGATC
>JANPDZ010000218.1:0-1524 GCA_031431735.1 Acidobacteriota bacterium
CGTGAATAGGTCGGTCCGGCGGTCAAATCGTGTTTGAATTCCTCGACCGCTCTCGCATCGCCTTCGGCAAATGCTTCGACGTGTCCGTTTTCCAAATTCCGCACATAACCTAAAACCTGTTGACGCGCCGCCACACGCTGCGTGAAAAAGCGGAATCCGACCCCTTGCACGCGCCCGCTGATTGTAAATTTTCTCGCAACCTTCATAAAAGTAGAGAGTAGAGAGTGGAGAGTGGAGAGTAGAGAGTGAAGAAAAGATTCGATTAACTCTCTACTCTCCACTCTCTACTCTCTACTATCCAATAGCATCAAGACACTCCATCAGCGGACGCTGCCGGCAAGTATAGATCGGCATTCCGCGCATCGTAAATTTGCTGGCAGCGGTTTCGCGCATTTCTTCGGCGAGCGCAAGAAAATCCTTCGGTTCGTCGGTTTCAAAACTGACGATGAATTCCTGTTCGCTGAATCCGAAGGCGTGCGTCATATGGATCTTTATGTTCTCAAACTTTTTGCCGACCATAAAATTCTGTTCGATCAATTCGCCGCGTTCTTCATCCGACATCGAATACCAATCGCGGCTTTTCGCGCACGGATAAACAAAATGATATTTTTTCTGTCCGGCTTTGATGTGATAGCGATCTTCCGCCGATTCGTGCGAATCTTCGGAAATAAACATCATTTTTTTGGTGATTGCCAGATAATTGTCGGTCGTTTCAAGATAATTGCCCAGATTTGTCCGGTATAATTTGGCGGTCATATCCTGAATCGCATCCAATGAATCGCCGATCCGCCAAAACATCAGATCCGCTTTTGAATCAAAACCGACGAGCGAATAACTGAACAGCAACAGATTTTCGTTGAACGAATTGAAAACGCTCTGAAATTCGGATTTACAATCGCGTTTTAATTCAGGCGCGAGTTTGCGCCAATCGGGATTAACCCGAAAGAATATAAAATTAACAAATTGTTTCTCAATAAACGGAAACAAATTAGGTAATTTGTTGTCCGAAACCAGCCGCAGAGGACTTATTTCCGGCTCTTTTTTTTCAAAATCGAATAATTCCATTTTCCTGTAAAAGTTCGCGGGTTGCGAGAACGAAAGTTTCTCAGCCTATTTTGCCAATTTTCGTAATCAATGTCCAAAGTCAAAAGTTTTTTTGGAAGAAACCGCTTATTCCGCCAAAGACATCTGAATATTTTGAGAAAGACCGACAAAAATCGTTGACAATTCCTCCTTAAGAGAGCTAATATTCGAGTTACAGTCTATTTGCAGTTTAGTTCTATTTTGATGTTTCGACCAAAAGAAGTAACAGAAGTTATATCTTTCTTGCAAAAGAAAAGTTGAAGTTATTCCGTTGAATAATTTTAATTATTTTCGGCATAAACTGCCCTTTGATTGTCCGAAGAAACAATGGGTTTCTTCTTTTAGCGGTATTGTTCAAAATGCAAAAATTTCCGACTTCTATATGATTTTTTTGCAGTTTATCAATTAATTCGCTTTGAATAACGGGTTTTATAATGAAGG
>JANPDZ010000219.1:0-2172 GCA_031431735.1 Acidobacteriota bacterium
GTTGCGGTTAATTCAGCCGAAATTCCGTTGTCTAATTTGACGGAATAATATCCGGCGGTCGCGTTTTCGTTATCGTGTGAAAACGTTGATTTGAAATTATCAAAATTGACGTCGCCGAGCGTCGGCATCAACAAAATGTCGCAGTAATCGGGAATTCCCGTGCCGCTCAAATGCGTGTGCGAAAAACCGAAAATTTCATTGTCGGAATAATGATAGCCCGAACTTCCGTCCCAATTATCCGTGCGCGTATCGGGCGATAATTGGACCATTCCGAACGGCACGGTCGCGCCCGGAAATGTGTGTCCGTGTCCGCCTGTTCCGATAAATGGATTGACATAGCGCGTGAAATCCTTTGTCTGATTTTGCGCGAAAATATTGGCGAAAAGCGAAAGAATCAAAACGATGAAAGCAAATTTTTTCATAAGATTTAGATGTTTCGGAATTTATGCCGGAAAAAATACTTCGGAATAGGTGATAAGTGATAGGTAAAGACACGTTCAATCTATCACTTATCACTTATTCCGAAGAAAAAAATCAATCAACATAAATTTTGAAACTGCACAGGACTAATCTAAAAACGCACGTTTTTCGCTCCATTTACCGCGTGTGAAATCGGGAATCTTGATTGGCATCGAGCCTTTGGCGACCGATTCTCCGCTGAGCGGAAACGGCGCCGACCACGCCGCGCCGTCATAAACGTCCATATCATACGGCAAACCCTCGCGGAAACATTGCACAAGCCGCCACGCCATTATGTAATCCATTCCGCCGTGTCCGGCATTTTCGGCTTCTTTGCCGAGCTTTTTCCAGAGCCAGTGCGTGTATTTTTCTTTGTAATTATCAAGATTTGTGAAGCGATGTTTTTCCGCTTGTCCTTCGACCATTACCCGTGCCGGATAATCCCGAAACAAACCTTTGGTGCCTTGAATAAGATTGATTCGATCATAAGGTCTTGGTGTTGAAGTGTCGTGTTGAACCTTAATCGTCAAACCTTTTGCGGTTTTAATCAGCGTTGTGTTCATATCGCCCGCAATGTATTTTTCCTTCCATTTCGGCGAATCTTTCGGGACGGTTTGTTCGCGGTAAAGGTCAAGACTGCGCGACGGCGAACTCATCGAAACGAGATAATCGAACCGGTCACCGCGATTGATGTTCATATAATTGGCAACCGGTCCGAGTCCGTGTGTCGGATACAGATTTCCGTTGAGCCGCGTATGCCACGCCCGCCGCCACAATCCTTCGCTCCGGCCTTCGTTCAGGATCCAGCGCAAATCGTGTAAGTAAGCCGCTTCGCCGTGGGTGATTTCGCCGAAAACGCCGTCGCGAACCATATTCAGCACGAGCATTTCGTTAAAATCGTAACAGCAATTTTCGAGCATTATGCAATGCTTTCGCGTCTTTTCGGATGTTTCGACCAATGTCCAAAGGTCTTTCATCGTGGTTGCCATCGGAACTTCCAAACCGACGTGTTTGCCCGCGTTCATCGCGGCAATTCCGACCGGTGCGTGCCATTCCCACGGTGTCGGCGAATAAACAAAGTCAATATCGTCGCGTTGCACGAGTTTTTCAAAGGCATAATCGCCATCGGTGTAAAGCGCAGGCGCAGGCTTGCCAGCCTTTTCGATCATCGCCCGCCCTTGTTCGGCATTTGCCTTGACATTATCGCAAAGCGCAATGATCTCAAGATTTTCGAGTCCCAGAAAATCGTGGATCATTGATCTTCCGCGTTCGCCGACACCGACAATTCCGATCCGCAGTTTGTCGCGCCGTTCAAATGGAACACCGGCCATTGTTTTGACATTCGGCTTGGCTTCAACCGAACTTGAAAGAGTTGTCGCAATTGTCGCAACTGCGCCCGCTTTGAATAGATCTCGTCTTGATATTTTGTCGCTCATAAGTTTTGAAAGTGAAAAAGTGGAAAAGGTGAAAAGTGAAAAAGGTGAAAAGTGAAAACAAACGTCCAAAAAGTTTTGTTGCTTTTAATCAACTAACCTTTTCACATTTTCACTTTTCACCTTTTTCACCTTTTTCACCTTTTCGATTGTTAATTATACAACTCGCTGCCGTTAATTCTCCGCAAACCCGTGCCTTTGATTCCCCAACGAAGATTGAGAGCCGCATCACCGCCGCCTTGAAAATACTTCAGACGAATTCGGTGAAATCCTTTTCGCA
>JANPDZ010000220.1:0-2142 GCA_031431735.1 Acidobacteriota bacterium
GCCGAATTATTACAGCCAAACCGACGGCATCGCGCTATCGGAAATTGTCCGTCGTGCTTTTGAAAATAATGGCGAGATAAAAATCGCGCGGCTCGAAGTCGAAAAGGCAAAAGCGCGTTTGACGCAAGCGCGTTTAAGAGCGAATCCAACGCTCGAAATCGAACAAACTTCCGGCAGTTTGGTTGGCAACCGCGGCAACGGCGAAATTAGTGTCGGCGTTGCCTTGCCTTTGGATATTTATAATCAAAAGCAACGCCGCATAGATTTGGCACAGGCTGGAATCACTTTGAAAGAAGCCGAAATTGGGTTTCGGCAGAGGCTTTTGGCAAATGAAATTTTTATACATTACTCGGAAGCGCTTGCGGCTTTGCGCGAGGTTCAAGTGTTGGAAAATCTTCTCGAACTCGACACAAACACCGTCAGATTTGTGCAGATTCGCGTCAACGAAGGCGATACCGCGCCGCTCGAACTCAATCTTTTACAAACGGAAGTCGAACGCCTCCGCGCCCGCCGTCAACTTGTCGAAGGACGGCTTCAAGCGGCTATTTCAAAACTAAAATTTTATGCCGGTGTCGAATACGATGAGCCGTTAAAGTTGCGCGAAGAAATCACGACGGCGCGATTTTTAAATATTCCGGTAACGCTTGAAACCGCGCTGTCAGTTGCAATTAAAAATCGTCCCGAAATCCGTCTTGCCGAACTCGAAGAAGAATTGGCATCGGCGGGTTTGCGGCTGATGCGCGCCCAAAGCAAACCGGATTTCACGGCTTACACGCGTTTTACGCAGGGACGCTCCGTCATTGATTTGCCGAACGCGGTATTTCCGCAAGACCGCGACCGGAGTTTAACTTTCGGCATAGCAATCGGACTGCCGGTTTTCAATAAAAATCAAGGCGCGCTGATCGAAGCCGAAATCGCCATTCGTCAAGCACAGGAACGCCGAATTTTTGCCGAACAAGTTATCAAAAACGAAATCGTTACGGCATTTCAACGAATCGAAGCGGCAAACCGCGCTCTTACGACTTTGGAAACTGCCGTGCTGCCACGTTCACGCGAAAATATTGAAACCATTCAAAAAGTCTATGAAATCGGCGAACTGAAAATCACCGATTTGATTGCCGAACAACGCCGTCTTTTAGACGCAAACCGCGATTTGACCGAAACATTAACCGAGCGGTATCGCGCTCAAGCCGATTTGTTTATCGCGCTCGGAATCGCCTTGGAGAACTAAAATTTATGTCAGAGAAAGAAAAAATCGAAGAAATAAATCATCACGAAAAGGACGAAGCGGAACTTAGCCGTTTAGAAACGAATTTGGATGAACGTGAAAGCGAAACCGTGGCAACCGATTCATTCGCATCGAAGCCGAAAAAAATGTTCGCGTGGATTTTGACGATTGCCATTATCGCACTTATCGGAATTGCCGGACTTGCTTGGATTGCCGGTAAAAAATCCGCTCCGACAAATGCCGAAAGTGAAGAACACAAGGAAGAAGAAAAACATTCGGAAAATGAAACCGGACGCGAAGTAAAACTTGAACCGGAATTATTGAATTCCGCCGGAATCGAAACCGAAGGTGTCACACAACGTCCGGCGATTGCCAAACTATACGTGACGGGCGCGGTCGAACTAAATCCCGAAAAAACAGAAATGGCAACGCCGCTGGTTGGCGGACGAATTGAACAGGTTTTTTACGCTGTCGGCGATTATGTCAATCAAGGCGCAACACTTGCCGTTATTTCGAGTCCGCAACTCGCGCAGATGCACGGCAAAATGCACGAAGCCAAAACGCGCTATGAATTAGCCCAAAGAAACTTGTCGCGTGTCCAAAAATCGGAAAACCGCGTTGCTGTTCTGCAAGCAAAAGCCAAATTAGACGAAGCCGAAGCAACATTGAAACGCACCAAACGATTAATCGAACTCGGTGCGGGCGCGGGCAAAGATTTGGTTTCAGCCGAAACGAATTATAAAACCGCCAAAGCCGAATATGATTTTCAGTCGAATATTTCACTTAACAAAGAAATTCAGGAAGCAACTGCGGAAGTCGAAACTTCGCAAGTTGATTTGCGCCACATCGAAGACGAAATGCGCTCGCTCGGTGTGACGGTTAATAGCAACGACGATGACCATAAAAAAGATACT
>JANPDZ010000221.1:0-4208 GCA_031431735.1 Acidobacteriota bacterium
ACGCTAAAAGACGCTAAAAAAAGCGAAAATGATTCAATCTAATTTTCTATTTCGTGTCTTTCGCGTCATTTCGCGGGCAACTTTCTTAAAAAGTTCCAACAAATTCCAACTAAGCAATAACTATGCCGCTCAGTAATGAAAGGAAACAGACTAACAGTCTGTTTTACGTTTTCTCCTTAACTTAATGCCATTGTAAAAGTATGAAAGGTTTGTTATTGGCAAACAGTTGGTTATAATACTTGGGAAATTGTTTTATCTACTTTGAAATCCTAAATAAATATCGTGATTGAAAACACAAACGACAAAATTGTAACGATCTTCGGCGGTTCAAAATGCACTGAAAATTCGCTCGAATACCTGCAAGCCAAAGAACTCGGCGCACGCCTCGCCGAAGCCGGATTTACGATCTGCACGGGCGGGTATCTCGGTGTCATGGAAGCCGCTTCGCGCGGAGCGCGCGAGAAAGGCGGACGCGTTTTCGGGATCGTCATGAATCAATTCAAAGGCGAACCGAATCGCTATTTAACTGACAAAGTAGCGACCGACCATTTTTTATGACAGACTTCAAAATCTGATCACGCGTTCAGTCGGATTCGTCGCACTTTGCGGCGGAATGGGAACGGTCACGGAAATTTCGCTGGTCTGGAACAAACTGCAAACCCGCGTTCTTAATAAAAGACCGCTTGTTTTGCTTGGCGATTGCTGGAAAGATGTCGTCAAAGCGTGGCAAGATAATCTGGTCGTCAGCGATCTGGATGTTTCATTTCTCGATTTTGCCCAAAATGCAGAAGACGCTTGCAACATCATCATCGAAAAATCAAAAGGAGTTAAAGTTTAGAGTCCCGCCTGATGTTCTTTGAAATTTTAAAGCCGTCATAAAATCCAGAGGTTTAGGCGAAGGTTAATGCCTTCGCAGAGTCGGGCGGTAGCCCGACTCTAAACCATCATTTATTTTTTAAGGTATTTATTTTTCAAAGAACATCAGGCGGTTTTCCCAAACAAAAAAATACGCCAGAGCGGCGGCGGCGGATTTAGTTTTGGAAGCTAGTCTTAATAAATGACTATTTCGGATAAAAATAAACAAAATAACGGCGCAAAATCCAAAATCTCTGAAATAAAACTCAAGGCTCGGGCGGTTGCCAGAGGCGTGGCGATTGGCAAAGTTGTCTGTCTGCACGGACGGAAACGCCAGTTTTACCGCATCAACCTCGAAGAATCACAACTCGAAAAAGAAATTCGCCGTTTTCGGGCTGCCCATCGTTTGGCTAAACGACAACTTAAAAAAATTTATTCATCGGCTGAAGTTGATAATAAAAATTCAAAATCGAGTATTTTTGATACCCATTTATTGATTCTTGATGATAGATCTTTTCTTGAGAAAATCGAGAAAAATATCAGAGAACAAAAGGTCAATGCGGAATGGGCGGTCAAAATTGTATCCGAAGTTTATATCGGAAGTTATAAAGCGATCGCTGATGAACATCTGCGCGAAAAATATATTGATCTGGAAGATGTCGCCGATCGGATTTTGGCGGCACTCGGCGGCGGCGGTAAATTAAGTATCAAATTAGAGAAAAATTCGATCATTGTTGCCCGGGAAGTAAAACCTTCGACTTTAATGGAATTGTCGGAAAGTAATCCGAAAGCAATTATTACGGAACACGGCGGTTGGACGTCGCATACTTTTATTTTAGCAAGGGAAATCAATCTGCCGGCTGTCACCGGATTGAAAGGGATTTTGCGCCGTGTGCAGACCGGCGACGAGGTAATTGTTGACGGTTTTAACGGGCATGTAATCTTAAACCCCTCAAAGGAAAGTGTGGAAAAATATAAAATCGCGGCAGCTCATTTTCAGGAAATTACACACCAGGAATCCGAGCCTGTCAAAGAAAAACTCAAAACGCTCGACGGTTTAGAAATAATTGTTCGTGCGAATCTGGATTTACCGCAGGGATATTCAAAAGCCAAGCGGTTTGGCGCAAAAGGCATCGGATTATATCGTTCTGAATTTTTATTCAATCAATTTAAGGGTTTTCCGCCTGAAAATGAGCAGATCAAAGCCTATCGAAAGATAGCCAAATTAGTCGGCGACGAAGGTGTCCGAATTCGTACATTTGATTTGAGTGTCGGGCAATTGGCTGGCGAAAATGAGGAAAAAGAAAAAAACCCGGCACTCGGGCTTCGGGCTATCAGGTTGATCTTAAATCACAAAAAAGAATTTTGCGTGCAAATACGTTCACTTCTTCAAGCCTCTTTTGAAAATAAAATTGACATTGTTTTGCCGATGATTTCTGATATTTCCGAGATCATCGAAACCAAAAAGATCATCGAAATTGAAAAAGAACATTTGCGGAGAAAAGGAAAAAAGTTTGGGAATCCGCAGCTCGGTGTCATGATAGAAACTCCGGCAGCGGTCATCATCGCCGATGAAATTGCGCGCGAAGTTGACTTTTTTTGTCTCGGGACAAATGATCTTGTGCAGTATCTATTGGCAGTTGATAGAGATAATGAAGCCGTTGCAGATTGGTTTCGGACGCTTCATCCGGCGGTTTTGCGTTCAATCAAAATCGTTCTCCGCGCCGCTGAAAAGAATCAAATTCCGGCGATTATCTGCGGCGAAATGGCCGGTTCGCCTGTCTATGTAGCGATATTGATCGGATTAGGTGCGACGGAACTCAGTATGAATGTCAATTCAATCGGGCGTGTGCGGCGCACAATTTCGTCGATCGCTTACGAAGAAGCCAAGGAAATTACCGATGGTATAGAAAAATGCCGAACAGCAAATGAAGTCGAGGATTACGTTCGTGAAAGATTTCTGAATATTTGGTCGCATCTTTTTTCGGGGGATATTCTGCCTGCCAAATTAAACCATAAAAGCCTATAACTCAATTAAATAAAAATTTTACTAAAATTCGACGGGCTTTCTCCTTTTATACAAACAGAGTTTTCAAACTCAGTTTGTATAAAAAATTGCTTGCTGAAATCAGAATTGTGGTTTATCTTTAGAAGTTCATAGACAAGTTTTGATTAAATCAGGCGAGGTTCAAAAAAAGGTTTGCCCCGATTTTTTGTAATATGAAGACGTTTTTTATTAAAAATTTAGTAGTTACTTCTTGTCTGATGATTCTGTGTTTGGCGAGTATTGCTGTTGCCCAAACGCCTGAAAATACGCCGGCCAAAAAGGTGAATTTCGGTTATTCACAAAATCCAAAGACAAAAGCTAATAAGGAAACAACTGCCAATCAAAATAAGCAAAATCCGCCGGAGACGATTCAAACGCCCAAAACGGATATTCAGGAAAATAATCCGTCGAACATAACGATTGCCAAAAAGACGCTGGAAGTAGTCAAAAACGCCAACAAAAAAGCACTTGCGCCGACAGAAACTTATAAGGTCGGTGTCGGCGATATTTTATTTATCAATCTGCAGAACTCGTCCAAAGGCTCAACCTATTTCACGGTCTTAAATGACGGCACGATCGATTATCCGCTGGCGGGAGAACTAATTTCGGTGGCCGGAATGAATACGGATGAAATTGAAGATCTGCTCCGCGAAAAGATCAAGCTTTATGAAAATCCGCAGGTTTCGGTCAAAATCCGCGAATACGCGAGCCACAAAATAACAGTCCTTGGGTTGGTTGAAAAACCGGGCGAAAGATATATTCAGCGCGAGGCTGTTCCACTTTTTGTTGTTCGTGCCGAAGCAATTGTTCAAACAAATGCCAGTCGTGTGAATGTCAGACGAGCCAATGCTTCGACCGAAACTTTTAGTTTGAAAGATGAAAATTCTGAAAATATATTGATCTTTCCAAATGACATTGTCGAATTTTCGACAGATAAGCCACGATCAGCAAAAAATGATCAGACACAATTTTTTTACATCGGCGGAGAAGTGCTTTCAACCGGACAAAAGGAATATTTTGAGGGCTTAACTCTGACACAAGCAATTTTGGCTTCGGGCGGTTTGAAAAAGGAAAATGTGAAAAAGGTTGTGATCCGCCGAAAAAACATCGAAGGTTTTCTAAATTCAACCGAATACAATTTAAAATCAATAAAAGACGGTAAAGTGCCGGATCCCGTCTTAAAAGCCGGCGATACGATCGAAATCGGTAATTAATTTTTTCTTCTAAAATTATTACTGATGTTACAAATTTATTTTCAAGGGCTGCGCCCACAGATGTGCGGAAAGGCTGTGCCTTTCCGAAAGGC
>JANPDZ010000222.1:0-5344 GCA_031431735.1 Acidobacteriota bacterium
AGTTTTGCGACATATTGTTTTTCGTTCTGAGTCCCCGCTTTAGCGGGCAACCGCCGCGCGTGCGCCTCGCGGTGAGCCGCATAAATGCGGGACTCAAAACTTTTCAAAACACCTCGAAACTTATGCGCACCTGCTTAGTTCGGTTTAAAACCGCTGCAATAGGATTCAAGCGGCCGGAAAAACAGACTAACAGTCTGTTTTACGTTTCTTTTAAAATTTAGGACTTACGCAAGAAAACTTTTTTAACGCAAAGTCGCAAAGTCGCAAAGGTTTGAAAAAATGTTTCATTACTTGAAATCATTGAAAAACAACAAGTATTGGTAGCTGGGAAAAGAACAGTGTTTCACTTTGCGCGCCTTTGCGCCTTTGCGCCACCAGCGTTAAATTTTCCCCGATTGCGTAAGTCCTAAATTTATAATGCGTTGGATAAAAGCGCGGCACCGATCGCGGTTGCCTTTCCGCCAAGTTCGCCGATCACGATCTGCGTTGCTCCAAATGACGGTTTGAATGATAATTTCCGCGCCCGCTCAATAATCGCGTCCAAAACCGTATGTTCGGCGTGCATCACTTCACCGCCGACCACGATTTTTTCGATATTGAGCAAATTTATGACACCGGCAATCGCTGTTCCGACATATGTGCCGGTTCTTTCGAGCATCAAATGAGCAAAATCGTCGCCGTCGCGCGCTTCGCGGACAACATCGGCAACCGTAATTTCCGATTCGGGCAATTTGCCGAGCGAGGAAGTGCTGTCCTGATGAAACCGGCTGCGCGTGCGGCGAATAATATTGGTCGCCGAGGCAACTTCTTCAAGCCGTGTGCCGTCTTCGTCAATTGCCAGATAACCGAATTCACCCGCAAAACCATTTATTCCGTGCCAGATCTTGCCGTCGAAAATAAAGGCACCGCCGACACCGGCGCCGAGCGTCACATAAAACAGACTGCGGCTCCCGCGTCCCGCGCCGAGCATAAATTCGCCGTAAGCGGCGGCATTCGCATCATTTTCGATCAGTATTTTTAATTTTGTAACTTTTTCGAGTTCCGTCAGAAGATCAACTTCTTGATGTTCGGGAAAAGATGTCGAAAAAGCGACGCGGCGCGTATCGCGGTTGACCAGACCGGGAATGGCAATGCCCAAACTGTCAAAATCGCCGTATTTACCCAAAAGTTCCGTGATAAACGCGACGAGCTGCGGAGCCGTATCATCACCGCGAATCATCGGCGCATTATATGTGTCTATGATATTCCCGCCGCCGTCGAGACAAACCGATTTAAAGGCGGAGGTCGTAACTTCCACCCCGACTGATTTTTCCGTTTGGACAACCGCTTCGCTCATTGATCAAAACTTCCTTATATTGTATCGCTTAGGCAAGAAACTAACGAAATTTTAGACAGTTGCCAAGAAAGAGTCAAACCAAGATTAGAATAATAATTTCAATTCATAAAAACTAAAATCGTTTGACGGAAGGGCTTTTGGAAAGTTACTCTTTGGAAAGTCCGCTAAATCGGGTTTCTGTTTTTATTTATGGAACACCTTTCGCAACTCATTGCCGATTACGGCATTTACGCAGTCTTTGCGCTCTGCACGGTCGAGGGCGACATTACACTCCTGATGTCGGGCGCGATGGCGCACAGCGAATTTTTCGGGAAATACAGTTTTTTGAAGGTGTTTATTGCCGGAACGCTCGGCGGAATGGTCGGCGATAGTTTCGGTTATTGGGTCGGCCGGCTCTTTCACGAAAAGGCGAAACATTACCGTTTTTACCAAATGACGCAGCCGCGCATCGAACGCCTGATTGATAAATTCGGCGGATTTGCCATTATCATTTCCAAATATATCTACGGAATCCGTTCGGGAATGTGTCTTTTTTACGGTGTCGCCAAGATGCCTTTTTGGCGTTTTGTGATGCTCGATGCAATTAGTTGCGGTTCCTGGGTTTTGATTCTTGCGGGTTTGGGTTATTTTTTCAGCGGCGCGATCACCGGAATTCTCGGAAATTTCAAACAAGCCGGAATCGCACTTTTCTTTGTCGTTTTGTTCGGAATCATTGTTTTCTATGTCGTCGAAAGATACTGGTTGTCGGAAAAGGTCGAAGAGGTTGACCCGGAAACGATCAATAAGATCGAGGAAAAAATTCACGTCATCGAAGATGCCGCGCAGGAAAAACTTCACAACATCGGTGAACGACTGCACCTGACGATTCCGCCCAAATCGGAAGAAAAAGAGCCTTCGGAAGAAAAAGAATCATCGAAAGCCGCAAAAAGTTAATTTCCCCGCTATTCAATGCGCCACAAATTACGGTAATATATTTCGTTTCTTAGATAAGAAATTCCAATACAAAAGTTAAGAGGAAAATAGTTTAAGTGATAATCGAATCATCGGCTCCGACCAGAGTTGATCTGGCAGGCGGCACCATAGATATTCCACCGCTTTTTTTGTTCCACGAGGGGGCGGCGACTGTCAATTTCGCCGTCAGTCTGATGGCTCGCTGCCGCATTGAAACGCGCAGCGATAACAAAATTGTTCTCGAATCAATTGACCGCGGTGTGACATTTGAAACCTCGCTCGAACATTTTCACGAGCTTAAAAATGAACCGCGTCTCGAACTGCTTTCAAAACTCGTCTATTTTTTCAAACCCGAAATGGGTTTCAATATGACGACCGAATCGGAAGCTCCGGCAGGCGCGGGACTGGCGGGTTCTTCGACGCTCAACATCGCTTGCATCGGCGCGTTAAATCGCCTCGTCGGCAATCGCTACACGCCCGAACGGTTTATCCCGATCGCGGCGGCGGTCGAATGTCAGGTCATCAAAGTTCCGACCGGCTATCAGGATTATTATTCGGCGCAATACGGCGGCGTTTCGTGCATTCATTTTCGCCCCGACGGAATGGAGCGCGAACCGCTTGAAATTGACATCGAAACGCTGCAAAAACGCGTCGTCGTGATCTACACGGGCGAACCGCGAAATTCGGGAACGAATAATTGGGAAATCACCAAACGCCACATTGACGGCGACAAAGAATTATTTGACATTTTCGAGGGCATCCGCGATTCATCACTGCAATTGCGCGAAGCCTTACTGAAAAATGAATGGAACGAAGTTGGCGAAATTTTAAGAATCGCCTATCCGCACCGCAAACGGCTTTCGCCGAAGATCACCACACCGCAGATGGATCTGCTGATTGAAAAGGCATATTCAAGTGGCGCAATTGCCGCCAAGGTCTGCGGCGCGGGCGGCGGCGGCTGCATCGCGTTTTTCTGCGAAGAAGATGCCCGCGAAACGGTTGAAAATTCGCTCGCGGAAGAAATCGGAGCGGAAGTTTTGAATTGGAAAGTTTGCCGTGAAGGTCTGGTTGTCAACGAAATTTCCGCCGAAGCTCTTTAAATGCGAAACGCAGTTCTTAAATCTGCCTTTTTTGAAGGATTCGTTAATTGATCGTTGACAGTTGATAATGCAGGGCGTATTCAAAGTAGAAATTTTTCTTTGAGTCATCGAAGATGACAAACATCACCGCTTCGCCGCCTAGCGAGAATCGCTAGGAATGTGACAATCAAAGAATTGCTCACTGAAAGTGAGCAACAATTATCGCCGATTTGTTCGACGCTTTCAGCGTCGGGCGTTCGCTGACATCAAAACCTAGCGATTCTCGCCAGGCTATAATGTTTGTCGCCTTTAGCGACTTTGAATAAGCCCTATTACCATATAGGACCTGAAGTAACGGATTGAAAATAAAGTAACCCACTAAAACAATCCTGCGTCTGAACCATCCGCCAATTGAATGCACCCATTTTCGACGCACGGGTTTCCGCCTTTTTACTCAAAATTCTTAGTGGGTTACTTTATTAAACTTTTGTTACTAAGCAAGAAAACTTTTTTAACACTGGTGGCGCAAAATTGCAAAGACGCAAAGATTTGAAAAAATGTTTCATTACTTGAAATCATTGAAAAACAATAAGTATTGGTAGCTGAGAAAAGTACAGTGTTCACTTTGCGTCTTTGCTACTTGGCGACTTTGCGTTAAATTTTCCCCAATTGCATAAGTCCTACTATAAAATTATTTTGTTAAGCCTTTTTGCCCTTTGGCTTTTTATCATCAATTTTAGGCGGTTTGAAACGGCGGTGCGGAGTCATCTGTTGCGCCATTCGGACGCGTGCCATGGCAAATGTCGGTGAATAAGTTTTCGGTTTTTCCTGTGCGCCATCCAATAGCGTTACCGACCACATCGCTTTTTTGTCGTCAATCGTCAAATCAAATCGTATTTCGCCGCTCTTTTCCGCAAACGGCTGAAATTCATAAATATTCACTCCCCAACTTTGCGAATCGAAATTATTCATAATCAAATCGTCGGTAAAGGTTGAACAATTAGACACGGCGATGGCATTGGCTTCCGGCAATTCATCAACCTGCCACAAAAGCGAAAGGTTTGACATTGTTGGCGCGGTTTCGATGGTTCTAAAATCGAGTTCGACCAATTGTTTCATTTCACCCAAAAACTTAATCCCCTGACGATCAGGCAAATTCGCGTTCCACGAATAGTTTTGCTTGAGAGATTTCAGAAAATCGCATTTTATCGGTAGTTCCGCCGGCATATTCTGAACGGATTTTTCGATCCGGACGGGCGCGGCCAACATCGCCAGTTTTTGCGGAATCAAAACGCCGTCGGGGGCGAGAAAACGGCTGCGCAAACTGACAAATGATTTAACGGTTTGTTGGCCGAGCGCGTCCTGCCCGAAAAGCTCGCTGACGATAACATCAAATTTACCTCGAATCTTTACGTCGTCCGAGTTTCCGTGAATGATCTCGATTTTATTGGCGACGCCGTTTTCCTGCGCGTGCCGGAAAATTATCGGAATCAGGCTTTCTTCAACCTCGACCGCGACCACGCGTTTCGCGCCGAGCTTCGCCGCTAAGATCGCCCAAACGCCCGTTCCCGCGCCGATGTCAAGAAAAGCCGTCGCACTCGTGACATGTCTTCTGATCGCCTCAAAAAGCAATTTATTCCGCACGCCGTCCATCAGCATTAATTGGTGATAATGCAAAACTCCGGGCAAATGCGCGGCAAAAAGCTCGTCTTTTTCCTTTTTTTTCATAAGTTTTGTAAAAAAATACTAATATAGAGCAATATTTAAGTTTCCCAGGAGTTTGAGTTCAATCTAGCGGGTTTCTGTCTTCGTTCAGAGTCCAAACTTTAGTTTGCCCCCCGCCGCGCTTCGCTGGCGGGAACACGCTGAAGCGTGGACTCTGAACGAAGACAGAAATAGCAGATAGATAATTTAAAAATTGCTCTACTTACATCATCTGCGAACAGTTTTTTTCTTCGCCTTACTTAATTATCAATTC
>JANPDZ010000223.1:0-6760 GCA_031431735.1 Acidobacteriota bacterium
CGAATTGATTCCGGGCGGGAATCCATTCGCGTCCGGTCAGAAAACCGATGCCGTATTCCTGAATTGTCGGTAAAGAATTCCAGACCATTTTGCCGATTATCGCCGCCACGATCAGCAAAATGATCGAAGCCATAATCAGCAGGATAGTGCGAAAAACTCTGTCGCCGAGGGTTCCCGTTTGTGCCAAAATCTTCTCCGGTAAAGTCCGACAAACTTCAGTTTGTCGGAAAGTCTGTCAATGCAGTTGCGGCGACAAACTAAAGTTTGTCGGACTATTTTACTGCCGCAAAGGTTTGCCGTCGGCGGTCAACGCTCCGATTTTCGTTTCAACTTTTTTCACGAGTTCGGCGGGGAGCGGCGCGTAATGCAGATCTTTGACAAATTTTTCACCATCGTGGGTCGCCCACCACAAAAAGTCTGCTAAAACTTTTCCGCGTCCCGCATCTTTTTGATTTTTATAAACCAAAACATAGACGATACCGGAAATCGGATAAGAATTTGCGCCCTCCGCATTGGTAATTTCAAACCGCAGATCTTCGGGCATTTTAGCAATCATTCCGGCGGCGGCATTTGAAACGGTTTCGCCGCTCGGTTCGACAAAACTTCCCGCACTGTTTTTTATTAATGCTGTCGGCAAATTATTGGCTTTGGCAAAAGTCAGTTCGACATAACCGATCGTGTTTGGCGTGTTTTTGACTTGTCCCATGACACCTTCGTTGCCCTTTCCGCCGACTCCGACGCCTTGCGGAAGCTGCGGATTTTTGGTTCTGCCGATCTTTTCTTTCCATTCGGGAACGGTTTTCGAGAGATAATCCGTAATAATATCGGATGTGCCGCTGCCGTCAGCCCGGAAAACGGGCAGAATATCCGAGTCGGGAAGCTGCACATCGGCGTTTTCCGTTTTGATTTTTTCGTCGTTCCACTTTTTGATCTTGCCTAAATAAATGTCGGAAATGACTTCGGGTGTCAGGCGCAAAGGTTGTTTGACGCTCGCCAGGTTGTAGGTCAAGACGACCGCGCCCAAAACGACCGGAATATGAACAATATCGCCGCCGTTTGCCGCTTTCAATTCTTCATCTTTCATCGCTGCATCCGAAGCTCCGAAATCAGACGTTTGATTTTGAATGGCTTTGATACCGGCGCCCGAACCGGTTGACTGATAATCTATTTTGCTGGTTGAATTAAGTTTTCCGAATTCGCTTGTCCATTTGTCCATCATCGGTTTGACAAAGGTCGAACCTGAGCCTTGCAAACTCATCGTTCCGCCGGTTGTTGAACTGTTGGTCTGCCCGACCGGCTGTCCGCTGCAAGCCAATCCCAACGAGACTGTGAACATCAAAATAATACCGATAAATTGTTTATAAACCATCTAATTTCTCCTAAAACCTTTTAAGCTGTTTGCAGACAATCTTTTTAAAAGTGATTGCTTTTGTTAGTAAATAATTATATCCACAGCCCGAAAAACAGTGACCTTTTTAAAATTGCAGATTTAACATTTATTTAACATTTCTCTAACATCGCCAAACTAAAATTGCCTAAATCGCAGAATGTAGTGATGATAAAAAGTCCTTTTCGGGAAAGGTCTGTCGGAGCAAGTTCCGAAAGTCTAAACAAAAAAACTATGAATTTATTAAGTGATTTAAGTAGTGAACTGGCGTTGGCAATTTTGGTTGATAAAAAGCACTCTGAAAAGGTCGGATCAAACGAAGCCGCGAATTTAATTGGGAAAGTGCGAGAGGTTCTGCAACCGGTTTCAACTGATCAAAAAGACAGAAAACCGATTTTCCCGATGCCGGAAGATGCAAAATCTGCGAGCCATTAAAACAAGATCTTCACCCTCTCCGCCTTTATTTGCTTTTCGCGTTGAACTGTTTAAGCAACTAAAGATCATTTTTTTTTCATCATATCAAGGCTTTTTCAATCTTTGATTGTTTATGTGTTAAATTTTACATAGACTTATAGAAAAAGATTTTGGAGGAAAAAAATGAAAAGATTTTATTTGAGCAGAAACTTTGCGGCGCTTGTTTTGGTTTTTACAATGTTGGCGATGCCTTTTACGGCAATCGGACAAACCAAGGTCAAAGCCCCGAAAAATAAATATAAGGTTCAGGACGATGTCAAAGCCGGCCGCGATTATTCCGTGCAGGTCGAAAAAGAATTCCCGATTTTGAAAGATACCGTATCAACCGCGTACCTGGAAAGCGTCGGTCGGCGCCTTGTCAATAATATTCCGCCCGAGTTTCAGCAAGCGGCGTTTCAATATTACTTCAAAATCGTCAACGCTCGCGACATCAATGCGTTTGCGCTGCCGGGCGGACCGATGTATGTCAATCGCGGAATGATCGAAGCCGCCAAAAACGAAGGCGAAATGGCCGGCGTGATGGCGCACGAGATCTCGCATGTCGCGCTTCGCCATTCGACCGCCCAAGCCACTCAACAAAGCAATCCGCTTAACCAGATCTTAGGAATCGGCGCGGTTTTGGGCGATGCAATTTTGGGTATCCCGATCGGTCAAACCATTTATGCAAGCTTGCTTGTTTTCCCATACAGCCGCGAATACGAAACGCAAGCCGATACGCTCGGTGCACAGATTCTGGCGCGTGCCGGATATGATCCGCGTGATTTGGCAAATATGTTCAAGACGATTGAAAAGGAAAGCGGCGGCGGCGGCGGCCCCGAATGGCTCAGCACGCATCCGGCACCGGCCAATCGCTACGAAAATATCAATCGTGAAGCCGGATTGCTTCGCGTTTCTCAAAATCCGATCAAGATGACGCGCGGCTTTGAACGCATTCAGGCGAAAATGCGAAGTTTGCCCCGCGCCAAGTCAATGAAGGAAATTGACGAGCAGAATAAGAAGAACGGCGGCGGAAAAACTGACGGACAAAGCCCGACTTCGGGCGGTAAATATGAAAGCCGCGTCGAATATCCGTCAGCGCGGACACGAGCCTATTCGAGCGGCGGCTGGATTCAGATGAACGTGCCGAGCAACTGGCAAGACTTCCCCAACGACAGCGAAGTCTGGTTTGCGCCAACCGGAGCTTACGGCGATCAAGGCATCACCCGCGGCGCATTGATCGGACTTTATAAACCGCAAAGCAGCAATTTGGGCGAGGCAACCGAAGAATATGTCAGCGGAATTTTAAAAGCCAACGATTATTTGCGGCAACGCAACGGTTACACGCGCACAACGATCAGCGGACGAACGGCTTTTGCGACCGTTTTGGCGGGAACATCGCCGGTTACCGGCAGAACCGAGATCGCAACCGTTTATACGACTCAGCTTAATGACGGACAACTGTTTTATATTGTGACGGTCGCGCCCGAAACTGAAGCCTCAAGCTACAACACGGCGTTCCGCAACACGATTCGCTCGATTCGGCTAAGCGAATAATTTGTAAAACAGATGCGATCTGTTCAAAGGCGGTTTTCGAGCCGCCTTTTATTTTAACGTCAGTTCGACATAAGAAAAAAGACTGGAGCGCAAGCGTCCCCGCTTGCAAACGTTGCTGAAAAGCAACGTCAAACGCTTCAATTACTATGAATATTGAAAGAAAATGCGGGTTTTTATCTTTTTTCAAACGAAATGAAAGCGGGGACGCTTGCGCTCCAGTCATATATCGAACTGAGGTTATTTTACTTGTTCAATCGCACACCCGCCGCTTTTCCCTGCCGCAAAACAATCTGTCTGATAGCTCCAGACGGCGTTTGCTCCGCATTTCAGATTGCGGGTAAAAGTTCCGGTTCCGTCTTCGTCTTTGACGGTGATCTTAACTTGTCCGCCGCAGAAAACGTCTTTGAAATAAGCGATTCCCGCATTGTTGGTGATCGCCGAAAGAGTTTTTCCTTGTGTTTGAATAATCACGCTGGCGCCGGAAACCGGAGAATTTTGGGTTTTCCCCAAAGTCGTATGTTTGACCTGCAAATCAACCGTCGAATTTTCGAGCGGAGTTGAGGACGAATTGGCAGAATTACTTTCCGTTTTACGATTGCTCAAAACGGTTGCGTCCGAACTATTGGTATTTTTTGCATCATTGCTTGAAGATTTTTTATCGGATCTGGAGTTTTCAGTTTGATTTGAAACCGCCGGAGCGTTTGCTTTGGCAATGGTTGCCGAATTTTGATTTAAGTTTAACTTTGAAGTTTGGCGACCGCCCGATAAAAACCAAATTCCGCCGCCGATGATGCCGACCGCGAAAAGTGTTCCGAAAATGCTCATCAACGCAATTCCGATAGCATTTGATTTTTGGGGCGGCGCGGGATTTATTGCTTGTATTTGCGGAAAAAAGTTTGGCGGTGCATTTTGATCCGGCACAAAAACAGTCGGCGCGGCTTCGGTCGGATTTACTGCGGCATTGCTCAAATCATTATATTGCGCCGTCGGCACTTCGGATTCGATAGAAAAATTAGCAAGCGATGTTCCGTCTTCGAGACAAAAATTTTGCTCATCTTCGTATCTTCGACGGCACACAGGACAAAACTTCATAAACTTTCCCCCAACAAATTTTTCAAACCATCTTTTCAAACATTGCACGATAAATCAACATATTTTTTTCTTCAACCGCTTTTTCGCGTTCGGTTTTGATTGCAAACGGATTTTCTTTGATTGAAATTTCGCGCAAATTTTGGTTTGCCCTGAACAAATCAAACATTTCTTCCGCCAGAAATTCGATGTCGGTCTGCACAAATACCTTGCCGTTTTGCGCCAAATGATTGACAATCGTTGCGACCAATTTGGCGTTGACCATCCGGCGTTTCGCGTGTTTTTTCTTAAACCACGGATCGGGAAATTGAATCGTCACGGTTTGCAAAATCCCTTCCGGCAATTTTTCAAGCAGCTTATCAAACTCATTCATCGCATTGCAGAATTCGTAATGCAGATTTGTTAAATTCGCCTCCCGGGCGAGACGGTTTGCCTCCGCGACAAGCGGTTCGCGGATCTCAACACCGAGAAAGTTTTGCGAAGCGTCGAGTTCCGCCATTTTCAAAATAAATCTTCCGCGCGCACAACCGATGTCTAAATTCAGAGGCAATTCGGGATTAACAAAGACCTCTGCCATCTCGATCGGTTTCGGCGTAAAGCGAAAATAAGGCGCCAGCGGATTGACGTGTTGGTGAACTCTGACTCTCGGCATAGATTTTAAACGATTTTCAAAAGCAGTAAAACGCTGAAAATGCAGGTGTAAATAAAAATTCCGATCGCAATCCAACCGAATATTTCTGTTATCGTGCCGATGTCGCGCGGGTTTTTGCTTAAATCCTTTGGAACCTGAATAAGACCGTAAATCGCGCCGACGAGTAAACCGCCGAGATGTCCGAAATTATCAACAATCCGATACGCGATCAGCCCGAAAGCGACAATAAATCCGATGTTAACCAGCATATTTTTGAGAAAATCAGGCGGCAGTTGACGTTTACGACGAAAACCGTAAATCGCCAGATAGCCGACCAAACCCATAATTCCGCCCGACGCGCCAACCGACGTTCCTTCGGGCATAAAAATCAGGCTCAAAAATCCGCCGCCGAGAACTGCGAGCACAAAAACTATCGCCAGATGCGCGCGGTTTGCCAGAAATTCAACCGTCGTGCCGAAACCGTAGAACGCCTGACTGTTAAAATAGATATGCAGAAGTCCGCCGTGAAGCACACCGCCCGTCAATATCCGCCAATATTCGCCCTGCCGAAAAAGCGGTTTGACGAATCCGGCTAACTCTATCGAATAATCAAGTTCTTTGGGATTTCGCGGATTTTGTGAATCAGCCATCATCTGAGCCAGATAAACAATGGCGATGCTCCCGACCAGAATGTAGGAATAAAGAGGTTTTTTATCGCGGTTTTGTTCGAGAAAGATAAGGGCTTCGGGCGATGCGATAAAATCTTCAAGCGTCAGATTTTTCGCGTGAAATAATCCCCAAACTCCGCCGGCCACAAAAAACAAGCCGAGAAAAAATAAAATATTGCGAAACAGGATTGAAAAGAAACTTTTATCTGTAAGCTCCATTTCTGCCAAAAGTTCGGGAAAGCTATTCACCAAAAGCCAAACGCCGGCAATGCTGACCACAACCATCACCGCGCCGACGCCGATTGCCCAATAAGCCTTTTTGCGAATCGCGCTTTTCTGCGCCGCCAAAAACTCTTCGGGCGAGATTTGCGGTTCGGGAATTTCTTCGTTTTCGTTTTGTGAAGACATATTTGGATTTGGGATTTGGGATTTGGGATTGTTGAGCTGTAATATTGGCTTTTGTAATCCGCAATCCCAAATCTGAAATCAGCAATCGAACTACATTGCTAGTCCGCCGTCGGGTTGGATGACTTGACCCGTAATGTAACGCGCCGAATCGCTCAATAAAAAGCACGCGATCTCGGCAACTTCCTGCACATTTCCGAGCCGTCGAAGCGGAATCATTTCCAGAATTTTCGCTCGATGCTCTTCGTTCATACCCTGCGCCATATCGGTTTCGATCAAACCGAGCGCAAGCGCGTTGACCGTAATATTGCGGCTCGCAATTTCCTTTGCGAGTGCCTTTGTCAAACCGATCATTCCCGCTTTTGATGCCGAATAATTCGTCTGTCCGAGCATTCCGACAACGCCCGAAATTGACGAAATATTGAGAATCGAACCGCCGCCATCGTTCTTCATCATCGGACGCAAAACGGCTTTCGAGAAATTCCACGCGCCCTTTAAGTTAGTGTCAATGACCGCATCCCAATCATCTTCCTTCATCCGCAAGATCAGCGTGTCGCGGGTAATTCCGGCATT
>JANPDZ010000224.1:0-12595 GCA_031431735.1 Acidobacteriota bacterium
CTCCGTATAGAGTTGGGTATTACCCTATTTGTTTCAATCCGCTTTAAACGCGATGTGTCCGCCAATGCTTTGGGCTGGGATATTACCGGAGTCTGGAATGGTTTCAATCCGCTTTAAACGCGATGTGTCCGCCAATGCAGATAACTTCACAATCCCAAGAAGCCCCTGTTAGTTTCAATCCGCTTTAAACGCGATGTGTCCGCCAATGTAACCGCGGGGGCAAGCTCCAGATAACGGCTCGTTTAAGTTTCAATCCGCTTTAAACGCGATGTGTCCGCCAATTCAAAAAAGCGTTCATCAGGTTGATGACAATTCAGTTTCAATCCGCTTTAAACGCGATGTGTCCGCCAATAGCTGGCTCTGCAACTGTTGTGAACACATAACTTAAACCCTGTGTTTTCCCGACCCCCATTTTTATCATTGGCGGACAGTTATTTTGTATCATAAAATCACCTCTAAGTCCAATAGAATCAACGACTACGAACCTCAGACCCCTTAGTTTATCCATAACTTATATTATTTCAACAATTACAGCAATTCAGAGCCGCTTTGACCGAAAATGTCCGGAGGTTCGTCGGAATTTGTTTGCAAGTTGTTGTCAAAAATACATTTACCTGTTTGCTGTGCAATCCATAGCACAAAGCTGCACACTTAAATCACATAGAAAATCTCGTTTTTCTCAAGCGGTTTTCCGCCCTAAACATCTACCGAATTTGCGCATTTCGCACATAACGGATAAATCCGCACATTGTCTTTGTCTGCCGTTATTATACCACGAATCGCCCGTGCCGGTACCTCAATTTGCCGGCGCGACAAATCACATTCAAAGACCGAAAATTGAATCGGGTTGCCAAAAATCAACAACGCCTTTCGCAATCGCTCGCACCGTTTGTTATCCGAAATCATTACTGAGCGGCATAGTTCTTGCTTACTTGAAAATTGCTGAAAAATCTAAAGAATTTTGCCCACGAAACAAACGAAAAAAACGAAAAAAAAGCATTTTTGCCAAATCTTTATTCTTGATTTTCGCGACTGCGCGTGTGTGCGCGTGGGCAAAAATCTTAAAATATTTGATAATTTTCAAGTAAGCAAGAACTATGCCGCTCAGTAATGATAATTTTTAGGAAAACCGCTTGAATGGGGGGTTGTTTTTTTTGAATTGAATATGTATTGACATTTGCGGGCGCAGAGCAACCCTTCCAGACCTGAAATTGGTTTTATCAGGTCTTTTTAACTTTTATCTTGGAAGAAAGTTTAAGGCTGAGCAATCAATTTACAGCAAATTTAAGGTCAGGAAGAGTTGCTTTGCGCCAATGGCGTTAAGTTAAGCAAAGTCCAACAAACGCGGAACGCCCTTTGTTGAAGTTCCGCATTTATGAGCATTTCAACAAAGGGCGTTCCGCGTTTGTTGGACATCTTGCGCCAAGCCCTTAACTTAATGCCATTGCGCTCTGCGCCCGCGCAAGTCAATACATATTCAATTCAAAAAACAACAATCCCCATGCAAGGAAAACCTCTGACTTTGCAAGAGCCGTGCCTTTTTACCTTGATTGAGAATCATAAACAATCTAAAATCAAATTGAAGTTATAGTAAAGGAAATACCGTCCGAGCTTTTGTAACAAACAATAAAACAAAAATTAGTTTTTCGTCCGTATCTGAAAATCAAAATGAAAGAATGTCAAATTTGTAAAAGATGTTACGCCGATGAGGTAAATACTTGCCCCGATGATGGAATGCCGACTGCCCGAACCCTCAGCGGCGAACATATTCTGGAAGGAAAATATCACTTGGAAAAACGGATCGGACAGGGCGGAATGGGCGTGGTGTACAAAGCGCGGCATTCTTATCTGAAAACTCATCACGCGATCAAGGTCATTCTTCCCGATTTGGTGGGGAATGATCCTCAGCTCGTGACCCGTTTTCGGCAGGAAGCACTTGCGGCCGCCGCGATTCGGCATCAAAACGTCGTCGGGGTTTCAGATTACGGCGTTGTGCAGGGCGTAATGCCGTTTCTCGTGATGGAATATGTCGAAGGCGAATCTTTGCACGACCTGCTCGCACGCGAAGGCAAGCTTCCGCCCGAACGGGCACTCGATCTGATGACGGCGATTTGCGCCGGAGTCGGCGCGGCGCATCATCAGGGCATCGTTCACCGCGATCTGAAACCGCTCAATGTAATGATTTGCACGGGCAAAAAATCAATGTCCGAAGCCGTCAAGATCCTTGATTTCGGGTTGGCAAAAATCAAGTCGGGCGAACTGCTCGGTTCATTTATTCAGGCGAAAACGACCGGTTTGATGGGTTCACCCTATTATATGGCTCCCGAACAATGGGCAGATGAAGAACCTGATGTGCGGGCAGATATTTACAGCCTCGGCGTGATGCTTTTTCAGATGCTCGCAGGCGACGTGCCTTTCAAAGGCTCTTCGATTCCGGCGATCATGAAAAAACATCTGTCGGACGCGCCGCCGGCATTTGCCAGTTTCGATATCAAGATCGCGCCGCAGATTGAATACGCCGTGCGCCACTCGATCGAGAAAAATCGTGAAACACGCACCCAAACCGTCGAACAATTAGTTGAAGAATTAACCAAAGCCGTCCAATCGGCTTCACAAAATATTTCATCGCTTGGGTATTCGACCAATTCGTCGTTGCCTGTTTCGCAGCTCAGAATTTTGACAAACCCACCGCAATCGCGCGTTTTTGTTGATAATATTGTCGTCGGCGAGACAAAGCCTGACGGTTGGCTTCTGCTCGAAGGTGTGCAGAGCGGCAATCATCGGCTGCGCATCAGCCGCGACGGTTTTCAGGATTGGGAAAGCGATGTCATTTGCGACGGAAAACCGCAGCAAGTTGTCGTTACCTTGGTTCAGGGAACGGGCAGTATTCCGCGCCCATCGGAAACGATGCCCGTGATGCAGAATTCCCAACAGAATATGTCACAGATGTCGCAGCCGCAGATGCAGCAAAGTTATTCGGTCGCACCGATAAATTCGCAGGTACAAATGCAGCAAACTGCCAATAAGCAAGGTTTTCAGACCGGACAGCAAAGCGGTTTTGTTGTTTCACAGCCGCCGGCAAAGAGCGGGTTTTCACCTTTAATTTTAGCAATTATTGGAATTGCGGGGGCATTGATACTTATTTCAGGTGGGTTGTTTGGTGCGTATATGCTCGGAGCGTTCGGCGGAAAAGCAGGCGGCAACACAAATGGCTTGCCGAACAATTCAAGTTCAAACAGCCAGACTCCGCCTCCGATAAAAGCCGAAATGGTGAAGATTCCGGGCGGAAAGTTCACAATGGGACGCAACGGCAGTGATGTATTTGAAAGTCCCGAACATGACGCGGAAGTCAAAGACTTTTCGATTGACAAAACAGAAGTTACCAACGGTGAATATTATGAATTTGTCAAAGCAAAAAATTACAATCCGATTCCTTCAAACTGGGAAAACGGAAAGCCTTTGACCAATGAAGTTAATATGCCCGTTCGATATGTCAATCTTGATGATATCAAAGCTTTTACCGATTGGCGTTCGGAACGTGACAAGGTGACATACCGGCTTCCGACCGAAGAAGAATGGGAATATGCCGCCCGCAACGGCAGTGCAAACAATCTTTATCCGTGGGGCGACAGTTGGGATGACAGTAAAGCAGTGGTCAGACGCGACCTTGTACTTTCGCCGGTCGGTTCGATTCCGGACGGCGAAAACAAATGGGGCGTTCTTGACTTGGTCGGAAATGTTTGGGAATGGACCAGCACTAAAGCTTCGGCATATAAAGGGGCAAACCCCGAAATTGCCAAGCAGGTCGAAGAAAAACTGGGGAAAGACAATGTAGCTGTGCGCGGAGCCTTTAGTTTGACTAAAGACAGTTCGACCGCGACATCTACTTTTCGGACTTTTAATCAAATTTCCAAGCGCGATAAAATTATCGGTTTCCGGCTGGCGCGTTCCGATTAAAAGAGTTTTGGAGTTTTTATGACAAATTTTTTTGCCAAATACAGATTTTTTATTTTTTTTGCTTGTTTGATATTTTCACCGGTTTACGTCTGTGGACAGGATTTGGGAAGCAGTAGCGGAATTTTCCGTTCGCCGAATCCGTCATCAAAAAGCACTTCTTCAAGTTCGACAAAAAAAACAACCTCGAAGCCAAAAACAACTGCGCCGACACCGAAGAAAACCGTCGCCAAATCAACTGTCAAAGCTCGCCGAACGACGACTAAAACGACCACCAAGCGCGAAACCGTTTCGCAAAATAAAGTCAAAGAAACAAGGATGAAAACGGTTCCGCAGCCGCAAAGCAACTACGTCATCACCGTCGGCAATCCGACCAGCGGAAATTTTGACGAAATGTTTGAACAATCCGTCGAAGAAGGCAATGCGGCACGCGACGACCGTGATTATGTCAAAGCCGAAGCCGCCTACCGTCGCGCTCAAAATCTGAAATCGAAAGATTCGCGGGCAGTTTACGGACTCGGTAATATTTTCGCTGACCAACAGCGTTGGGAAGAAGCCGAAAAAGCATATCGTCAGGCGATGTTGCTCGAACCGGATAATTCGGGCGCGTATATCGCACTCAGTTATGTTTTGACGCAGCCGATTGTCGCCGGTAATCTTTCGGAAAGATACACGGAAGCCGAAAAAATGGCGCGCAAGGCGATCCAGATTGATCCTGCAAACGCCTTTGCGCACGACCAACTCGGTGCCGCGCTCGAACTTCGCGGGATTATTTCCCAAGAAACGCAAAACGCATATCAGAAAGCGATTCAGATTGAACCCGAATTTGCGCTCGCTTACGCTCACTTGGGCAGATTGATGCGCCGCAACGGAAAATCGAATGAATCAGCCGAAGCGTATAGCAAAGCGATTAAGTTTTCGACCGATGTTCCGACGATGATCCTGGTCGCCGATGTCATGCAGTCACAACAAAAGTTTCTCGAATCAGAACAGCTTTTGCGCCGCGCTCTGTCGGAGGATCCGAAACATCCGACCGCGCTTTATATGCTCGGACGCGCACTGACAACGCGCAACGAATTTGACGAAGCCGAAAAGGTTTTGAAAAGATCGGTCGAAGTCAGCCCGAACAGTTTTGTTTCCTATACGCTTTTAGGTTCGCTCTACTTGCGCCGCGCCAAGCTCGATGACGCGGAAAAAGCCTTGAATAAAGCTTTAACCGTAGTTTCGCTTAATGAAAAGAAACGTCTGGCGCAGGATTTTGAAGCGGTTGGCGATGCTTTTATGCGAATCAATAAACCGGCGGATGCCCAGCGTCTTTACCGGCAAGCGATGGCACTCGACATCGGGAAAAAGATCTTAATGGAAAAATTAGCAAAGGTTAAATAAGTTGCCGTTTATGAAAAGTACTAAGATTTTGCCCACGCGCACACACGAAAGAAACGAAAAATAAAACAAAAGAATTTTTCTTTTTTTAGTGTATTTCGTGTGTGCGCGTGGGCAAAAATCTTAAAATCTTCTAACTTGCAAATTGGTTAAATAATTGAAATTTCTTGCGAAAATCGAGCGATTTATTGAAAATCAGCCGTAATTAATACTCTTTTGAAACAAGCGTTCCCGGAAACGCTAAATTTTCACGTCAGAGAGGTTTCGGCTAAATGATTGTTTTAACAGGTAACACAACGATGCTTTATTGTCCGAAGTGCCGCCGCACTTACGAAGTAGGAACACAAAGATTCTGCGATAATGATGGCGGAAGACTGCTTCCCGCACCTTCGGCGCAAAAGGCGAATTCACAAGCCAACGGCGTATTTTCTAATCTTTTGGGGAAAGTTTTGCCGAACGATACGGACAACAAAATCAATCCGGCGCCGCGATTTGTTCCGTTAAACAGAACCGAAGAATCCAACAAAAAACTGACATCTTTTCCGTCCGCCGGCAGAATTTTCCAATCCGAGCAGTTTCTGCACCCCAAAATTCAACAATTACCCGAAGTCGAGGATTCGATCCTTGAACTTGAGCCATTGCCGAAAGCTGAAGAAGAACAAATACTCGAACTTGAAATAGAAAATAAACCTGTCGAAACAAATCTCGAACCGCAAAAGCCTTTGCCGCGAATCATTAAACCGAGCGAAATCCCGTCGGGAACGGCTCTTGTCGGCGACCGCAGAATAAATCCCGCCGGCCGAACGGCACTCAGTTGGGAAAATACGGACGCGCTGCTCGGGCAATCCGTTAAAGGCCGTTACCAGATCATCGAAAAACTTGAACAAGATGCCGAAGAAAGTTTGATCTATCTCGCCGAAGACAAAATTCTTGTTGGTAATAAGGTGATTGTGCGTGTCTTTATGAACGACCGGTTGGACGAAGACGATTTTGAAGAAAAGATATTTGCCGAAGAAAGAGTTTCACTCGCGCATCTCAATCATCCGAACATTGCCGGATTTTTTGATTCGGGCGAACTGCCCGAAGGTAACGAATTTATCGTCAGCGAATTTATCGAGGGCAAATCGCTCGCCGAAATGATTAAACAAGCCGGACAGTTTAATTCACTGCGAACAGCGCGAATTATTCGCCAGACTTCTTACGCCTTGAGCGAAGCGCATCAAAACGGCATTCTGCATCGCAATCTAAAACCCGAAAATATCTTTTTGACCGTTTCCGAAGCCGGCATCGAACAGGTTAAGTTAATGAATTTTGGTGTCTCGCACGGTGAGATCACGGACACCAATCTGGCCTACAAAGCGCCCGAAGAAATCGAGGGCAACATTTCGACCTTTGCCAGTGATATTTATGCGTTGGCGGTGATCGCCTATCAAATGCTGACGCAGCGTCTGCCGTTTAAGACCGATTCGGAAAGCGGATTGCTGAAAGCGCAGAAAGCGGGCTTAATGCTTCCGCCGACTGCTTTGCGGCTTGATATTCAACCGCTGACAGACAAAATCATCGAAAAAGCTCTGGCTTTTAATCAATCGGAACGTTATCCGAAGGCGCGTGATTTCGGCGACGCATTTTTTAATGCGCTGACGACGGTTGCGCCATGGACAAAAGAAGAAGCAAAAGAGATCGTCGCTGAAAAACCTGAAGTTGACGAGATCGCCGAACAGAAGGAATTTATCGTTGTGCCGGCAATTAAACAACCGGACACTGAGGTTGAGGAATACCCGATCATTGCAGATATTCACATTACGCCGAAAGAGGATATTGGAGGAGAAAACACGGAAATTTCCGGGATCAAATCAACTGAGCCATTAGCCTGGGAAAAACGTTCGCCGGAATTGCCACAAACGGGAAGTTCGATGCGCGGCTGGTTGGCAATTTTGGGGGTTGTCGTGTTCCTTCTGATGATTTGGGGCGTTTCAAGACTTTTCTTAAATCGTTCGAATCAAAATGAAATTAATCAAAATCAGATAAACCCGACCGCCAATGCCGATACGCCGGTGACGCCAATTCCGCCAGACAATTCGTTGACATCGGGCGAACCCGATATTGCGCCTGAGCCGCGCGCGATAAAACAACCTGAAAATTCTCTGCGTTTTCAAAATAACAGAGATAAAGTAAAAGGCGATTTGGCGAAACATTTTCTCGGCTTCGATATTTTTTATCCGCAAGATTGGACAAAAGCGGAAACGCCGACCGCCGATACAGCGACCAATTTTCTCGATGTCAAACGTTCCGCGAATGGTTTTCCGGTCGAGCAAATGCTGATCACGCATTATGAAAGCCGCGGGATGATGACCTTGGACATACCGACCTTTCCGAAGCTTGTTGAAAAATCAAATGCCAATTTGAAAAAGAATCTCGGCGACAATTACAAAGTTATTTCCAAAGGCGCAGCGACAATTCAAAATGGCCGCTGGAAAGTTTATGAGGTCAAGTTTCAAAGCTGGGGACTGAATGAAAAAGGCGACAAAATTATGATTTGGGGACGGCGTTTGTGGCTTCCGGTTCAACGTTCGGGAGTCCAAAACGGTTTTGTCATTACGCTGCTGGCAAGTTCACTCTCCGATAAAGTGAAAAGCGTCAATGATGTCGGAATCAAAGGCGAGCTGGCAGATGTTTTGGAATCTTTCGAACCTGAACAGTTTTAGGTGATTTTAGGAATATGAAAATAATAATTTCAATACCTTCGCCAATTATAACAGTTTAAAAAGACTTGATAGTTTAGGAGCGGTCAGTGACCGCTCCTAAACTATCATTCTAATACCGTTTTCAGTTAGACCCCGTTCATTCGCATCAAGAAACTTTGTGCCGGGAAGCCGAACTAATTTTATTTTGTTCGATTCGTTATTGCATCGTATCTAACTGAAAACGGTTAGTTTGTTTTACCTTTAGCTTTATCATCTTGGAATCCGTTTTCACGGTCGTATTCTATTCTACCCGATTCAATTACGGCAGAAGCTTGCTCTACTTTATCGTGAACGGCTTTTTGCAAATTTCCCGGGATTTCAGCCATTGCCGTTGTGGCTGAATTTACTTTTTGTCTGGCTGAATCATAAATTTCGCCCACTTTTGTTTTTGAATCCGCATAGACATTTTGGGCGGTTTCGCTTAATTGACTTGCCAAATCCTCAGTTTTAGCAATGCCCGAGCGAGTTGCATTTGCGATGTCAGACCGAAGTTCATCTCCGGCTTTCGGAGCGAAAAGCAAAGCTAAAATTGCTCCGATACCGCCGCCGATTAGTAAATATGAAAGTTTTGTTTCGATAGTTGATTTTTCGTTCTTCATTTTGTTTTTCCTTATAATTTGAATAAAATTATTGTTTAAGCATTTGAACTGTGTCGTTAAGTGCAGCCAAAAGCGAGTTACTAAAGCGGCGTAAGATTGCCGCGGGTATCAGAAATAATAAAAAATGGATTGCCGTCTTCAATGCGAATGAAGTAGTTACCCCGCAGACTTCTAAAAGCAATAAAATTGATAGAATTTTCCAATTAATGATTTTGCGCATCACAAATAGTTTGAAAAGACTCCGACTTTCGCCTTAGTCTTTTTCAAACAATATTTGATGGTTCGAAATTATCTGTAAATTTCTTCGCCGTTATTATTGCGCCATTCGTTTTCAAAATAGCTGGCGTCTTCTTCACTTCGCGGATGAACCCCAACCATAATTTTTCCGGCTTTAAGTCCTGCCTCGTAAGCTATTGCCCGATCTTCCGGGAATCCCCATCCGACCAAAGCACCGACTAATCCGCCTGCCAAACCGCCTGCGCCTAAACCCGCCAAGGCGGCGACCAAAGGTCCGGCAACAATTAAGCCAAGCCCGGGTAAAAAAACATTTGTTCCAATTGCCGCGAGGCCGCCAACAACAGCTCCAATTGTTCCACCAATTGCCGATCCTGTTCCGGCACCCTCAAGAGCTTTGCTTCCAAATTCGCTGGTCTCACCTTCTGAAAAAAACTTCTTGCGGGTGTCGTCAGACATTAAAAGATTGATGTCTGCATTCGTATAACCCCGACTAATGGCTGCATAGTATGCTTTTTCTGAAGTTTCTTTATCGTTAAAAAGTCCGGTTAAAAGGGCTTTTCTATCTGTTTGCGTTGATGTTGCATTGTTATTCATAATAATTTTTCCTTTTTGGTTTAAGTAAATTCAAGAAGCAGTTGTGAAACTTTGACTTCTTTGTTTTCATCAATGCCGAAGCCCGTGCGCGAAGGTAAGTGTGTCCACACTGTCCGCGCTTACTTCGTGCGGGCTTCGACAATTTTCTCTATTTTGTTACTGATTATTTGCGACATTTCCCGGCGCGGTTGCCCTGATTGTAAATTCCGAACCGCTTGCAAGATCGAGATTATCGCGTCCTTGCAAAACAACTGAACCCGCTCCGGCACCGGCACCGATCCCGGCTCCAATCGCCGCGCCCTGTCCGCCGCCGGCAATCGCCCCAATAATTGCTCCGAGAACCGCGCCAATTCCGGCCCGAGTTACGGTTTTGGTGGTTTGACTGCTATCACGCACAGTTCCTTCATTGTTGACATTGACAGTGTTTCCGTTTGGTTCACGAACTTTTTCAACGATTCCGGCAAAACGATAACTGTTGCCGTTTCGGAATTGAATCGTTTCAAAACTCAATGTCAGAGTGGCTCTGCCCGAAACAACGCCGGATTTCTCGCCAATCACGCGACCTTCGATAACTGCGCCGTTATATTGCGACGGGGAATTGACCGTCATTGTAAAGCGGTCATTATTTTGTGCCGTTTTAGTCGAAAGCGGTGAGTCTAAAGTTGCGATTATTTGCGTATTATTCGGAACTCCAAAATTATTGTTATTGTTATTGGTAGTATTTTGATAAATTGTTGTGTTCCAGTTCGGGGTTTGATCAATTTTGTCATAAACGCTGGCAATCGTGACTGTTTCATTACGATTTTCCAAATAAACCCGACGGGTAATGCGTAATTGATTATTGTTGATCGGCGTAAAGCTAACGTAATAATCGTTCATTCGATCGCCTTCGTAATTGATGCTTAATTCGCTGTTCGTTGCCGTTGCTTTGACATTGACAGTCTTGCCATTATCCGAAGTTTCCGAACGCGAGATGCCATCAGCTTTAAATGAAACTTGTGACATCATTGACGAAGCAAGGGTAATTTGCTGTACGCGTTTTTCTATCACAATTGTTTCAGGCGAATTCAAACGGCGTTGGAGGTTGTTTTGCGTCCTTTCGCGCTGATTTTCGTTGTAATTGATGTCTGAAATTGCTTTCTCAATTGTGTTGGCAACATCATCGCTCTGGCCCGAATTAAGCCGATATGTTCCGGTTAATCGCGAATCAAAAGAATTATTCCAGTTCCAACTTATGCGGTAATAGGTCGCCAAAGTATTTAGATCAGTCCGAATCGAAGTCCATTGATTTTGGGTTGTCCGCGAAAACTGATTGTTAATCATCACACCATTAATAAAGTTTGCGCTATTCAAAACTTCCTGCACATCATTGGTTGTTGAACGACGATTATTAAAATTACTTTTCAACGAATCAGTCGCATTCTCAAAATCTTTGATATACGAATTAATGCCGTCTTCACGGTTTGAACCGTTGATATTGCTATTATCTAATCTCCTGTTGACGGACTGCCGAAAGGTATCGGTTTTAGTTTCAATTCGATTGATAATCGTACTAAGTTGAGTATCAGTAACGTTATACGGGTAAGTTGTCGTTTGGGAATTGGTTGGATTGTTCCAGTTCCAACTGATACGGTAATAATTTGCTAAAGTATTCAAATCAGTTCTGACTAACTGCCATTGAGTTTGCGAAACTCTGGTCAATTGATTGTTTCGCATAAAGCCATCAATTAAGATGGCGCGATTTAAAACTTCTCGAACATCATTGGTAGTCGAACGGCGATTTGAAAAATTATCTCTCAAAGTTTCGGTCGCATTCTCAAAATCCTTAATATAAGTATTAATTCCATCTTCCCGGAAGGTGCCATTTATGTTGCTATTATCCAGGGCTTTTTCAACCGATTCCCGAAATATATTGGTTCGGTTTTCAATGCGATTCAAAAGTGTTTGAACCTGTCGGTCGTTGACTCGATAAGCGCGAGTTTGGGCAAAGGTGGCGATGTTTAGGGTGAAAACTATTGAAATTACTGCAAAATAATATAGTTGTTTAAATCTTAAAGTCATAATATTTGTCTCCTATTGTTCATCGGTAAAGGAAAGTTGCATTTGTGCTTTTTTCTTTTACCAATGCTTTTAACAATAATTTAAGGTTAGACATTTATTTGAGGATGGTCTGTGTGATAGCACGCTTATAGATTTATTATCGGTGTGAAATTACACATATAAGCATCAGACCATAAGTAATGGGATATTATGCTTTCGTTCAGAGTCCAAACGCGGAATGCCCTTTGCTTCCTCGCCGCGCCCCGCGGTTTCACGGCTTGTTCAATAATCAAATGCGCATTAGCTGTCTGCAATAAGTCAGAACAGCGAGCGGTAGCGACCTGTTAAATGTTATTGATTCAATAATCAAATGTGCATTAGCTGTCTGCAATAAGTCAGAACAGCGAGCGGTCGCGACCTGTTAAATGTTATTGATAAACAAAAGCGTCGCGACCGCTCAGGGTTCTGACTTATTGCATAGTTTCTAACTGAAAAGCGTATTTCTACTTTGTCAGATTAAATGAATTTGAAAGTTTATATGAAAAACTGTCCACGAAAAACACGCGCACACACGAAAAAACCGCCGAATTGATGGTTTTAATTAGTGTTTGCGCGTGCGATTAGTGGATAGTTTTTTTAATCTGACACGCGTAGAATTAGGAATATGTAAATAATAATTTATAACAGTTAAAAAAAACTTGATCGTTTAGGATCGGCGAGGTGACCGCGTTTCCCGTTAATCAAACAACCGGCGGTCACCGCACCGCTCCTCTAAACTATCGTGATAAGTTATTTTTTGCATTATCATTAGCAAGGTTTATGGTTAAAAATTTGTTGAATTATTAACTGATGTTACGCGGTTTTAGTTTTCAGCCATCGGAGATGGCGAAAGCGTGTAGCCCGTAGCGCGAGCCATTAGTATCTACACAAGTTTTTGCGACCGGATTTCAGCCTCGAAGAGGCGCAATATGATAGCCTGGCGCATCGCGCCAGGTCAAAAATCACCGCCATACTAAGCCCTGCAAGGGCGCAATCGGCGGATGT
>JANPDZ010000225.1:0-5056 GCA_031431735.1 Acidobacteriota bacterium
ACTTACCCGGTCTTTGTTGATATTCCGGTGTTGTTGTTTTACGATGTTTATATCACGCACGACTTTTTTTTTCAGACACTCAAAAAATTTGCCGATTCAACAAACCGCAAAATAAAAAACGACCCGGCGCAAAACGGCGCAAAAGTTGAAAATGAAATTGATTCTTTTGTACAGGGGGAAATTCCATATACTTCCGGTAATCTGTATTTTTCCGTTCAGCATAAGTTGACCCGCTATCCGATTCCGGAATGTCGATTACCGACGGGCAAAGGCGAACGGCTGCTTGATATTGGTTGTAATTGGGGCAGATGGTCAATCGCCGCCGCGCAGAAAGGTTATCAGGCGATCGGAATTGACCCGAGTCTGAACGCGATTTTGGCGGCTCGGCGGGTTTCAAAACAACTCGGTGTTGAGACAAACTTTGTGGTTGGCGACGCGCGTTTTTTGCCTTTTGCGGACGATTCATTTGAGACGGTTTTTTCATACGGCGTTTTTCAGCATTTCAGCAAAGAGAATGTCAAAGTTTCGCTTGATGAGGTCGTCAGGGTATTGAAAAGAAACGGAAATACGCTTTTTCAAATGCCCAATAAATACGGAATCAGACAATATCAGCAACATCGGCGGCGCGGATTTACCGAAGGCGAAGGCTTTGAGGTTCGTTATTGGACACCAACGGAATTGATGGAAACATTCGAGAAAAAATTCGGCCACACAAAAATGACCACCGATTGTTATTTCGGATTGGGTATTCAAGCCAACGATGTTGACCTGCTTCCATTGCCGTATAAATTAGTTGTTCATTCATCCGAACTATTGAGGAAATTAAGCCGTCTGATCAAGCCTCTGACAAAAGTTGCCGACAGCGTTTATCTCGAATCTATCAATCAAAATAAATCTTAAATATTTGTAAAAATTTAATGAGTGTAATTTTAGGAATCAATACATTTCACGCGGGTTCGTCGGCCGCACTAATCATTGACGGCGTTCCGGTTGCCGCCTTGGCCGAGGAGCGTCTGAATCGCGTCAAATATTACGCCGGTTTTCCAAAACTTTCGATCTTAAGATGTTTGGAAATTGCCGGACTTTCGTTTTCTGATATAGATGCGGTGGCGGTTGGGCGAGATTCATCGGCCAATCTTCATAAAAAACTTGAATTCGCTCTAAAACATCCGACCAAACTTTTGAATCTGGCGCGAATGCGCGGGAAAAGCAAGACATTTGATGATTTGCGGTTCCTGATTGCCACAGAATGTGCAATTGACGCGTCGAAACTCAAGTTCAAAAACTACAATGTCGAGCATCATTTGGCGCACACGGCGAGCGCGTATTTTGCTTCTGGTTGGGACAATTGCGCCGGTATTACGATTGACGGCTCCGGCGATTTTGTTTCCTGTCTTTTAAGCAAATGCGAAGGCAGTGAAATTCGTCCGCTCAAAAAAGTGTTTGTGCCGCATTCGCTCGGCACTTTTTACACGGCGATCTGCCAATTTATCGGCTATGGGAAATACGGCGATGAAGGAAAAGTAATGGGACTTGCCCCGCTCGGTCAAGATACTTATCACGATTTTTTCGAGAAAATGTTGAGTCCGATAACAAATGGATTTGAACTTAATCCGGATTATTTTTTACCGTTTGGCGCAAATCAGGGAATGGAAATCAATGATGCCGGCGAGATGATCGTCCATCGGCTTTACTCGGATCTGCTCGTTAGGGAATTCGGAGAACCGCGGACGAGGCATGGCGAAATTACTCAGCGCGAGATGGACATTTCTTTTGGGTTGCAGCGGGTTTTTGAAAAATATTATATGCATTTGCTGAATTCACTACATAAGCTCGTACCGACTGAAAAAGTTTCAATGGCTGGCGGATGTGTCTTAAACAGCGTCGCCAATGGAAAACTACTGCTTGAAACTCCATTTCGGGAAACCTGTATTCAGCCGGCGGCAGGTGATGACGGGCTGGCACTTGGTGCAGCTTTATATGTAAGTAATTCGATCTTAAAAGAAGGAAAGCGCTGGGTAATGAAAAATTCATATCTTGGCGATGAATATTCCGATGCTTTTATTAAAACCGAGCTTGAGAGATATAAACTTTCATACCGAGAATTGAACCGTCAAGAACTGCTTGAAGCGACAAGTGAGGAGATCAAAAATGGAAACGTAATAGGATGGTTTCAGGGAAAAATGGAGTGGGGACCGCGAGCATTAGGTAATCGCTCAATTTTGGCGCATCCGGGCTTTCCGAATATGAAAGATATACTTAATGCGCGGATCAAGCACCGCGAATCATTTCGCCCGTTTGCCCCTTCGGTTTTGCAGGAACGGCAAAGCGAACTTTTCGAGCAAGATCATCCGTCGCCGTTTATGCTGCACGTATATAAGATCAGACCCGAATGGCGTGAACGTCTTTCAGCGGTAAATCACGTTGATGATACCGGACGGCTGCAAACCGTCACTCGCGATGAAAATCCGCTTTATTACGATTTGATTAAGAAATTTGAGACAAAAACCGGCATTCCCGTTATTTTGAACACCAGTTTTAACGAAAACGAGCCGATCGTCTGCCAACCGTTTGAAGCTATCGAATGTTTTCTGAGAACCAAGATGGATGTTTTGGTGATCGGGTCTTTCTTTTGCAAAAAGGATTTTTAATATTTTTATGAAATGGACAGTCGAACCCGTCCCGGAATTACACGGCTACACGATCGAATGGGCTGTGGAAGGTAACTATTATCTTTCACGCCGGAATGTTTTATATCAGACGGACAATCTAAAACCGCCATTCAAAAAAATTGCAAGCATTAATGCACCCGTTTGGAAACAAGCGGCAAGTAATTTCAGACTCGGTCAAAGACTACTGAGGTTCATGGTAACAAATGTCATCGCCCTCAATAATGGCGAACTATTTGTCACATTCGATAAAACGGTCGGGGTTGTCAGAAACGGAAAATATCAGGAATTAAAAGGTCTCGCCCGCGCGTGCCGCGTTTTGCGTGGGGCTTGCGCAATAAATAAAAATGGCGATATTTTTTTTGGTGAATATCTCGCCAATGCTGAACGCGGCGAAATGCGGATTTACAGATACAAACAAGGTTCAGATTCGCTTGAAGTTGTATATACCTTTGCGCCAAATTCGATAAAACATATCCACGGCCTTTATTTGGACGAATATACCGATTCAATTTATTGTCTAACGGGTGATGATGAAAAAGAGTGCCGGATCATTCGATCCACAGACGGTTTTCAAACTACCGAAATCATCGGCGAGGGGGATGAGACCTGGCGGGCGGTAAGCATTCTCTTTGATAAAGAAAATTTCTATTACGGCACTGACGCAGAATTTCGCGCAAATCAAATATATAAAGTGAATCGCAATACTCTGGAACGTGAAAATCTCGGCGCAGTAGATGGAACTGTGTTTTATTCAAAACAAATAGGTAATGATCTGTTTTTTGCGACAACCGCCGAAAACGCCCCAAGTCAAAAAGAAAATGTGGCCGCTTTATGGAATGTAAATTCATTCGGCAAAAGTGAATTGGTCATCAAATTTAATAAAGACCACTGGCATAAAACGCTTTTTATGTTCGGGACAATTCATTTCCCGTCGGTCAATAAACTTGAAAAGGAATTGTATTTTCATCTGGTCGGGGTCAAAGAGGACAATCAAACATTTCGTGTCAGAGCAATTAGTTGAATAGTTTTGCTATAATTTTGACGAATGGAGAAAGTTGTATTTACAAACGGTTGTTTTGATCTGATTCATCCCGGACATATCGATTTGCTTGCACGTGCAAAAAAATTAGGGACAAAATTAATCGTCGGGATCAACAGCGATTTTTCTGTCAGAGCTATCAAGGGACAGGAACGTCCGATCTTGTCGCAAAGAGAACGCAAATTGATCTTAGAAGGTTTGAAGTCTGTTGATGAAGTAAGAATTTTTGATGAATCAACGCCTGAAAAATTGATCAGGGAAATAAAGCCGGATGTTTTGGTGAAGGGCGGAGATTGGGCGACCGGGGAAATTATCGGAGCCGATTTTGTTATGCAAAACGGCGGCGAGGTTTTTTCTTTGCCGTTGATGGAAGAATTTTCGACGAGCCGGATCATTGATAAAATTAAGAGAGTCGGGAGTCGGGAGTCGGGAGTCGGGAGTGGGAGCAATAATTCAATTCTATATTCTTTGAATCAGCATCTAGAGGTTTTTGACAAAATAATCAGTGAAAATATAGAGGCGATTGAAAATTGCGCGGAATTGATCTTTCAGACATTTAAGCGGGGCGGAAAGGTTTTGATCTGCGGCAATGGCGGAAGCGCGGCCGACGCACAACATATCGCGGCGGAATTCGTTGGCAGATACGAAACCGAAAGACGTGCGCTTCCGGCAATTGCGCTGACGACCGACACATCGGCTTTGACAGCGCTGGCAAATGATTACGGTTTTGAAAGCGTTTTTGCGCGACAGGTCGAAGCGCTCGCCCGGGAAGGCGATTGTTTAATTGCCATCAGTACCAGCGGAACATCTCCAAACATCATTTCAGCAGTAATGAAAGGGCGGGCGATTGGCTGTCAAATCATTGGTATGACCGGCGCGAATGGAAAAAAACTTGCTTCGTTGTGTGATTCAAGTATTTTGGTTCCGTCAGAAAGAACCGCGAGAATTCAGGAAGCGCATATTACGATTGCGCATATTTGGTGCGAATTTGTTGATGACAAAGTATCGAAAAATTTAATTTAGTAACAATGGAAAAATAAACTACCCCAGATGAATTTTGTTCTCGGAGTCAGAACCGTTGGCGGTAGCCAATGGTTTAACTAGACTATTAATTAGCGGGAGTTCAACCATTGGCTACCGCCAAACCTTCTTCTGACTCGTTTAACTCTGCGATGGTCAATGGCGCATCTTATTTTACTTGCGTTACTTAGAGCGTGTTGCGTAAATCTAAATCTATGTATTGCAACAATTAACATTTTTCAGACCGCAAATATATAGTAAATTTGAGCTAAAAACACTAAAATAAGCCTGAAATCGTCCGATTTTGACACCGAAAGCCATAGAA
>JANPDZ010000226.1:0-12888 GCA_031431735.1 Acidobacteriota bacterium
CTTTCATACTGTTTTGCTCCGATACTTAAGTAGAGCAATTTTTACGTTTTCTGACGTTTTCTGTCTTCGTTCAGAGTCCAAACGCGGAACGCGCTTTGCCGTTTTCGCCGCGCTTCGCGGTCGAAAACACACGCTAAAGCGTGGACTCTGAACGAAAACAAAACGCCTTGAACCATATTTTCTCCTGCTTATCTTCTATAAAAAGCCGGAACAGGAATATCGCCCGCTGTTCCCCACGCTTCTTGACGCAGTGCGCCGCTGCTTCCCGATTTGCGGATATACCAATTACCGTTTGAACTTCGCCAAACCGCAATATCAACTTTGCCGTCGCCGTCATAGTCGTTTTGCACTTCCAAATCGCCCGCTTGCTGCCACGAAATCGTGTCTGTTTGGTTGTTGGAACTATTGCGGATGATCCAATTTGCGGTTGTTGCTTCACGAATCGCGTAATCGCTACGGCCGTCGCCGTCGTAGTCTGCCGGAACGGGAATCGTGCTTGATTGGGTGAAGGTTGCGGTTTGCAGTGCGTTATTACTGCTGTTTGACGAATAAAAGGTTTTATTCGAACTGCGCCAGACTGCCAGATCGGCGCGTCCGTCGCCGTCAAAGTCTTTTGGTGCGGGAGTGTCGGTCGAGAGTCCGAATTGTCCTTCGACGGTTGACGAATTTGAACTTTGACTGATATACCAAGTTCCGGTTGACGGGCGATAAACGGCAATGTCGGTTTTGCCGTCACCGTCGAAATCGGCTTGCGCCGGTAAATCGCCCGATGAACCGAATGCGACGGAATAATAACTCGTGTCGCTCGATTTGAGAATCCACCACATATTGGTTGAAGGTCTGAAAATAGCAAGATCGGTTTTGCCGTCGCCGTCGTAATCGCCTTCGACCGGATCATCACCGGAAGTTCCCCAACCGCTCGAAAATTGTTGCGAACCCGCACCGCCCAAAACCCACCAAACGCCCGATGATGGTCGCCAAACCGCGAGATCGGCGGGCGGTGCCGGATTCGAATTCGCATCTTCAACTGCTAAAAGCCGCGAACCTGCATAGACGTATTCTTTACTTAATTGCGGTGTCGGCGAAGGCAATGCGGCGGGCAGAAACGGATTGATTTTATTAAGTAAAGTCTGGTCTTGATTATTCAAATTACCTTTGTTATTGGCGCGGCGAACAATCTCGCGGTTTGCATCATCTTCCAGATATTTAAGTCCACTACCCAAAATACCGAACGCGACCAATCCGATTATTCCGACCATCAGGGCGTGCGATTTCAAATATGTCAACCAATTTTGTTTGCTTGATTGATTCTCCAAAATGTCCGATTCGGGATTATTATTGGGAATTGTTTTCACTTCAACCCTTTCCGGTAAATTCTTTTTTCGATTCTTTTTTGACATAAATTCATTCCGCCTTCAAAAAGGTTTTCGAGCATTAAAAAACGCCGTCAACAAAAGGCACTGCAAGCCTCGAATTCACGACCCGTTTTAGAAAATAATTGTTGTTGGTTAATTGATCTTGCTTGCTTGCTTGCTTGCTTGCTTATCGTTTTCAGCCGCAAAGCGTTTTAGGAATTCGATTTTGGTTGGTTTGGCAGATTTAATTCTGATGTTTTCAGATTCAGTTTTGGCAGTTTCAGCGAAAGCAAATCCGCCGGACACAAAAATAATTGAAGATAAACTGAGGTGGAAATTAAAAGGCTGAAACATCTGCGCCTCCGTGCTGATTTAAGGGAGAAAAGGCTTTTTTCTCTCGTCAAAAACTCATCCGAGAAACGACGAAAACTGCAAAGATTGCAAATCGTCGCATTAAAATTTAAACAAGCTACGCCTTTCGGTATGCGCTTCTTTAGGTTGCTTGTCAAGTAACTTCTTATTTTTTTTCTGCTTAGGTCTGAGGACTTTGGTTTTTGGCTTTGGGTTTTATTCAATTTAAACGCGAACGAATCAAGAATTCGGAATAAGTTATTGATTTGGTGAGAAAGCATCGTCAATCGGCTATTTCTTTCAAAAACCAACCGCCAAGAACCAAAGTCCTCAACAATTACAAAAAAAGACTGCAAGCCGGATAAACTTGCAGTCTTTGATCTGACAATTAACCGAAATCTTTGGATAAGATTTCAGGTTAAAATTTGATTGTTTAGCTTTCGGTTTCGAGGTCGGTGGTTTCCGTCGCTTCAACTGTTGCCTCTTTGACAGGCTTTGTCTCCACGATTTCTTCGCCTTCGGCACGAACTGTCACCGGAACCTGCAAAGTTACGTCACGATGAAGTTTAACTCCGACCGTGAATTCACCGGTTTCTTTGATCGCATCTTTCAAAATGATCTTGCGGCGGTCAGTTTCGTAGCCTTTGGCTTTTAATGCGTCGGCAATATCCATCGAAGTCACCGAACCGAAAAGCTGTCCGGTTTCACCCGCTTTGCGAACAAATGACAATGAAATATCTTTCATTGAATCGGCTTGCAGCTCGGCGGTCGCTTTTTCGACCGACACTTTTTTCAAAAGTGCTTCGCGTTCTTTTTCAATCTGACGGACATTTCCTTTTGTTGCAAGTGTCGCCAAGCGCTGCGGCAAAAGATAGTTTCGCGCATAACCGGCTTTGACTTTGACGATTTCACCGCGACCGCCCAAAGTTTCAATATCTTCGCGTAAAAGTATTGTTGTGGTTGCCATAATTTTTAAAAATCCTCCTTTGGTTTAGTCCGCGACGAACGGCAGTAGTGCAACTGTTCGTGCGCGTTTGATCGCCTGCGCGATGCGTCTTTGGTCTTTTGCCGTGACGCCTGAAATACGGCGCGGCATGATCTTTCCGCGTTCGGGAATAAACCGCCGCAAATAATCGACATCTTTCCAATCAACATAATCGGGAACCAGTTGACGCGGACGGCGGCGTTGAAAACGACGCGGCATTTTCTCGATTTCCTGATCAATACTGACGTCCAGATTCAATTCATTATCGTTATAATCATTATCTCTTTCCATTTTCTAAACTCCTATTCTCTATGCCTCGTCAGCATCTTCATTCGCTGCCGCTTGATTGAAACCGCCAACATTTGCTGAACCGTGACGATTTTTACGTTTGTCGCGCTTTGCAAGTTTTTTATCCGCGGCTTTGCGGTCTTCGTCAACTCGAACGGTCATATAACGCATAATTGTATCGTTAACTCTGAAACGGCGTTCGATTTCGGCAATTTCCTGCCCGGAACCCTCGATTTCCAATAATACGTAATAACCTTCGGTTTTCTTGTTGATCGGATACGCGAGTCGGCGTCGTCCCCAACCTTCGATGTCGGCGACCGTGCCGCCGTCTTTTTCAACTAATGCCGTAACTGCTTCATTTATTTTTGCGATTTCGTCGTCGGTCGTTTCCGGCGCGGCGATATACATCACTTCATATACTCTTTTTGCCAATTGTATTTCCTCCTTATGGCTTCCAAGCTTTATCGTCAAGACAAAGCAAGAAGGGCTCTTCGATTTGGGATTTGTGATTGCGGATTTCGGATTTATTTCTTAAAATCCGCAATCCTCAATCTAAAATCCCAAATCAATTAAATTGTGCCATTGCTTTTTCAATTCCGTCTTTGACAACGGAAAAGATCGCGTCGGCACTTTGTTCTAAAATATTTTCAACTTCTTCGAGATCTTTTTTGGAAAAATTTTCCAAAACAAAACTACTTGCGTCACCGATCGGGTGTGCGGGCTGTATTCCGATTCGCAAACGGATAAATTCCTGTGTTCGCATACAATCAATGATTGACCGCAAACCATTTTGTCCGCCGTGCGACCCTTTTGGACGTAGCCGCATTTTGCCGAACGGCAATGCCAGATCGTCCGAAATGACGATCAATTTTTCAATACTCCGGTCTGATTTTTTTATCAAACAACTGACCGCTTCGCCGCTCAGATTCATAAAGGTCTGCGGCTTGACGAGCTCAACAATTTGATTTTCAATCTCGCCGCGACCGATCAACGCCCGGCATTCTTCGCGCCTGACTTGCGTCTGCATCTTTTGAGCCAGTTTATCAATCAGCCTGAAACCCAGATTATGACGCGTTTTTTCGTAACGCAAACCGGGATTTCCAAGTCCGACGATCAACCATTTTTTTTCAGCAAGCGCGTCCATTTTTTTGTTTAGAGTCCAAACCTTAATTTTGATTCAAGCTTGAACTCCGCACATCGGAATTATTTGCTTTCAGGTTCTTTCCCGATAACTTCAGGCTCGACGACTTCAGCCGGTTGCGATTCTTCTGCGCGAACTGCACCAATTGTCGCTATAACCGTATCAGGCGATTCGAGAATTTCGATACCTGCGCCGACTTTCAGATCTGAAACGTGAATTGATTCACCGGCATTCAAATTAGAAACATCGATCTCAATCGCATCCGGGACATTTGCCGGTTCGCACAAAACCTTGATTTCGTGCAGCGGCTGATTGATAACCGCACCTTCTTCATTCAATCCCGGAGCGTTTCCAACGAGGTGAAGCGGAACGGTCATTTCCATTTTTTCGCCTTTCCCGATCCGGCGCAGATCGGCGTGCAACAGACGACCTTTAACAGCATCGATCTGTCGATCCTGAAAGATCACATCACTCACGCCAACGCCATCTATATCGAGCGAAAATACCGAGTTGACTCCTGCATCAGTCCGCAAGATCGCTGCCAATTCTCTGAGGCTGGCGGCCGCTGCCAGACTTCCTTCGCCGCCGCCATATACCGACACGGGAATTTTGCCCGCAACGCGCAAACGACGTGAATCATTTTTGCCGCGACCTTCTCTTTTTTCTGCTTTTACTACAATTTTTTCTGCCATATTTTTTTAGTAGAGAGTAGAGAGTAGAGAGTTCGGAGTTTTGAGCAAAGATTTTTTTCTCTCCACTCTCCACTCTCCACTCTCTACTCTCTACTCTTTCAAATAAACAATGACGAAACGCTGGTTTCGTCGTGAATTGATTTGATTCCTTTGGCAAGCAGCGGACCGATGCTCAAAGCCTCGATGCGCCCCTCAGCTTCCTATACCCTGCGTTTGTCGCAAAGCGGAATCGTATTGGTAATAATAACTTTTTTGATATGTGACGCGGCAATATTTTCAATTGCATTGCCCGATAGAACAGCGTGTGAAAAGCACGCATAAACTTCGTTTGCACCGGCTTTTTTCAAGGCTTCGGCAACTTTACAGATTGTGCCGCCCGTATCGCACATATCATCAATTATCAAACAATTTTTTCCTTCGACATCGCCGACAATGTTCATAACTTCGGCAATATTAGCTTTTTCACGCCGTTTATCACACAAAGCTAGTCCGGCGTTCAATCTTTTCGCATATGCTCTGGCGCGTTCGGCACCGCCTGTGTCGGGCGAAACGACGATCATATTTTCAATCGGGTTATTTTGAAAATATTCGACAATTACCGGCGCGGCAAATAAATGATCAACCGGAATGTCAAAAAACCCTTGAATCTGTGATGCGTGAAGGTCAACCGTCAAGATTCGATGCGCGCCGGCGGTCGTTATCAGATTTGAGACCAATTTCGCGGCGATCGGAACTCGTGGCCGATCTTTTTTATCAGAACGCGCATAACCGAAATAAGGGATCACAGCAGTCACTCTCTCTGCCGATGCCCTGACGAAAGTGTCGATCATTATCAACAATTCCATCAAATTCTGGTCAGTCGGCGGACACGTCGGCTGAATAATGAACACATCGGTTCCGCGCACATTCTCGCCGATTTGAAAGTTAAATTCGCCGTCGGAAAATCTTCCTGTGCTGACTTTCCCTAAATCACAACTTAGATGACGACAAATCTCTTCCGCAAGGAGTTTATGTGCATTGCCCGAAAAGACCTTGATGTTGCCAGTTACGCTCATTTAAATTTCAGATTTCAGATTTCAGATTCCAGATTGAAATAATTTGAAATTTGAAATTTGGAACTTGGAATAACAAAAAACGAGTAATCAACTATAGATTACCCGCTCCGATCATAAAAATATGGCTGGGGCGGGAGGATTCGAACCTACGAATGCCGGATCCAAAACCCGGTGCCTTACCACTTGGCGACGCCCCAACAAAAAATTTTCAGAAACTAATCGGAAGCAACCTGCTGCAATAATAAAATGCTTCACGGAATTGATTCCGTGAAATGGTTGCTACGGCAAACTTTCGCCAGTTTGTTTCTTCTTCAAGGGCTTTTAATGTCGCTTGCCGTGTTTCTTCTTTGTCAAAAATTGCAAAAACGCTTGCTCCGCTACCACTAAGCGATGCCTGAATTGCGCCGAGTTCAAATAGTTTATTTTTGACTCGTTTTATTTCAGGTTGAAACTCAAAAACGCTCTTTTCAAAATCATTAATAAGTTTTGATTGCCGCAATCGGAAGTTGTTAGCTTCTATTTGGCAAATTTTGAGGATACTTTTTGAAGTTTCTTTTGTCAAGTATGGTGCATTAAGTCGCGCAAAGGCTTCGGCGGTAGAAACATCAACATTCGGTGTCACGATCAATCCAAATGTTTCGGTTATATCATTCAGCGGAACAATTTTCGTTCCGCGCCCTGTACCTAAAGCCGTTCCGCCGAAGAAGAAAAACGGCACATCTGAACCAAGTTTTGCTCCAATCTTAAGTAATTTATCAAAATCAATTTGCAAATCCCACAGAGTCGCTAAACCGAGCAGCGCGGCGGCGGCATTTGATGAACCGCCGCCAAGTCCGCCGGGCACGGGTATTTGTTTGTTAAGATGTATCTTCGCGCCCTTTTTTACTTCAAATTCGTTTCTTAACATTTGTGCAGCTTTGGTTATCAAATTTGTTTCGTCAGTCGGAATACTCGCGTTGTTACAGGTCAAAATAAAATCGTCATTATCTTCGAATGTTATTTCGTCTGTGAGTGAAACAGTTTGAAAAATTGTGCATAATTCGTGAAAACCATCGTCGCGCTTGCCTAAAATTCTCAACTGCCAGTTGATCTTGGCGAAACTTGGTAGTTTGAAACGCTTTGTCATTCATTTAGGATAGAAAATGAAAAAAGATGATGCAAATTTGGCTTGCTTCATCTTTCAAATAATTCTCCGATAACCCGGCCTGCGGCAGGGATCACTTTCGCTTTAGAAATACTTGCGTAAAATAAAATGTTCCGTCATTGGTGACGGCAATTCCGATCGCTGATTCTTTCCAACGGCTATCTAATAAATTTTCGCGGTGACCAACAGATTCCATCCATTTTTCAACTGCACATTCAAGCGGTTTTTGATAACCTCGATTGAAGGCGATATTTTCGCCCATTGCTGTCCATTTTGTGAGCCCGAGTGAATCTGCACGGTCATTGACCATTTTTCCGTCAACTCCTCGATGACCGAAAAAATCGTATTTCGCCATATTTTCTGAATGAAGTCTCGCAATTTTCGCAACTTCATCGCTCCAGATCAATGGCTGCAGCCCGCTTTTCACACGTTTTTGATTAATCAGCGCAAAAGTTATTTTTTCAAATTCTAATAGCTGATTTGCGTTCGGACTTTCAAAAATTGATTTATTTGAAACTTCTGATTGCACGACTCGCTTCCGAATTTTTCCAGAATCTTCCGCTTTGTCGTTGATATATGAAACGACTGTGTCTGATTTTTCGGTATTGATTGTTTGGGCCGGGCTGGTGTCGGAAAATGCGCAAAAAAACAGCGCGAAAAAGAATATAGATATAGATAGAAAGGACTTTAAATTCATTAAACCTCACTTCGGAAGCTCGACCATCTCTTTGATAAAAAAGAGACTCGAAACTTTGCGTCTGCCGCCATTTGAGACGCCAGTTGCCTTTTTCGGTTAAGGTGCGGACTAATTCTTTCACCGCTTTATTTATCGATATTCGCAAAAATTCGGTTGAATATTTGCTATTACTGTAAATTATTAATGAATTCTATTTTCCAAAAAAAATACGGGAAAAACCCATCTAATACGGTTTCCCGTTGATAATTGTGCAATAAGTCAGAACGGGGAGCGGTAGCGACTCGCTTGCTTGACCCACTCACTACCGTTCGGGGTTCTGACTTGTTGAATTTGATAATGCACAGTTTTTAACAGTAAAGCGTATAAGCAGGTGGTTTGAAAGTCTAATGACAATAAAACAAAGCATCCTGTATTGGAATTACCCGTTTTTTATGTCGTTATCTAACTGTTGCATTACTTTTAACTTAATTATTTTGGTGCCTTTTTATTTAACTTCAATCTAATGGCAGTTACCTGTTCGGCATCGGCCGGAAGATTCAAGGCTTTTTGCCAAGCCGCTTTGGCTAGTTCAGTTTTGCCTTGTTTTTGATAAACATCGCCGAGATGTTCGTAAATGGTCGCCGATGTCGAATCAAATTTCAACGCTTTCTTTAAATATTCTTCAGCCAGATCATATTTTCCAAGCTTGAAATACACCCAGCCCAAGCTGTCGAGATATGAAGGGTTTTCAGGATCGGTTTTCAATGCCTGCTGAATTAATTTCAGAGCTTCGTCAAGTTTTTCGTTTCGTTCGGTCAGAAAATAGCCGAGATTATTGAGCGCGATCGGATTTGTCGGCGAAACTTCTAAAATTCCTCGCAAAGTAGTTTCGGCACCTTTGAAATCGCCGGAATTTTGTTGAGCAGTCGCAAGTGTTAGTTTTGCGATCTGTTTTCTTTCATCACCGGTTGCTATTTGATACGCCTGATTTGCCGCTTCGATGGCTTCCTTGCCGCGTTTGGCATCGCTGTAAAGCATCGAAATAAACAAGTAATTCGAAAAATCGTCATAGATCGGCGAAGGAATTTGCGTATTTTTCTTTCCGATCATTAACTTCACAAGGGCGACACCTTCATCAACCTTACCCAATTGGGTCAAAGCCGAGGCTTCCTGGCGAAGAAAACCATAATCATCCGGAAAACGTAAACGCGCTGCCCGAATTGCTTTGAGAGCCTCTTGTTTTTTACCATTTTCGCGATAAAGAGCAATTAATTGGCGATCGCTAAAAGAATCTTCATCGCCCAAAACGGCACGCGAATTATCAATCGCAGATTTTGCCTCTTCGAAACGGTTGGCAATTTTATATGCGTTAATGATTTTCTCAAAAACCGTAATGGCAAATTCACGGTCATTCTCGGTCGCCAAATTGTCTTTTCCAATTCCGGCAATCGTCAATGCTTTTTGATACGCCGCCGGTGCTTCATCATATTTTTCTCCATTTATGTAAAAATCACCGAGAAAGACCTGCAAACCGGCGGCCGTCATTTTATCTTTTTCGGCTAATCTGGTAATCGCTTCATTCAGGAATTTAACGGCATCGTTGATGTTCCCGGCTCGGGATTGAACCCTTGCAAAAAGTATTATCAATGAAATATTTTCAGGATTTGCATAAATGGCCTGTTGAAGCGATTGAATCGCGGTTGCCGAGGTTTTACTATCTGCTTTTTCAAGAGCTTTGCTTAAAAGTTCGATCGTTTCATTATTTTCAGGATCATCAGCAACCGCTTGATTTAATACCTCGATCGACTCCGGAATTCGACCGACTTCAAGCAACGCATCGCCAAGTTTAACGGTCGCGGCTTCGGGTGTTAAATCCTCTTGATTGCCCAAAACAGTGCGGTAAAAACGATTTTCAAGCGGCAATGAAGACCCGATCCACTTTTGCAAAGCCGTAATTCTTTCTTCGGGTTTGTTTGTCCGCTTGTAAAATTCGCTCAAAAAAGCCCACGCTTCGGCATTGCGCGGGTCGAGCCTCGTGATCTCTTTCCATTCGCTGATCGCTTTTTGGGTGTTGGCTTCATCTAAACCAATTATTCCGCTGCCGCCATCACTGTTTCCTTCAGAATTGAGTCGGCTTTTGATCGTGTAAAGCCGCGATAAAATACGATGTGCGCCGAAATTATTTTTATCAATTTTAATTGCCAGCGAACTCAAAGAAATCGCCTCGTTGATATCATTTGGCGGCATTGTCAAAGCGAGTTCGGCAAGTGCTGTATAACCTTCGGCTAAATTCGGATTGAGTTCGACCGATTTTTGCAATGCTTGTTTGGCAAGTCGGGCGTTGTTTGCAGCGCCTTGTCCACGTTGCCTCATAATATTCCAAATGTAGCGTTGCCCTTCCAACAATTTTACATATGCCTGTTCACGTCGTTCGCGCGAAATCTCTTCGGATTGTGATAAATTCTCAATATTTTTGGAAAGAGTTTCCGAAAGTTTCGGGCTTGGCGTTGGCGTTTTAACAATCAACGGCGGCGGAGTTTGGCGCGGTGTCGCTGTGCCGTCATTCTGTGCGAAAACCACAGTTGAAACCGAAAGAATCGCAAAAATCGGCGCAGATAATACTTTTAACTTCATTAATAAACCTCTTAAACTTTTTCCAAATTTGAAACTATGTTCTTCCAAACGCTTTTTCGCGGGAAATTTATCACAAATATGACGAGAGAAACAGCTCCGGCGCGCAGCATATCAGAACTATTGCCGCTGAACATTGCAATCAAAAATCCGAAGATCGCAACTATTTCAGCTATCGCTCCAAGAATCAAGGAATTTATTTGCAAAGTGCCTAAAAGTCCGGAAACACCTTTCAAAAGTGTGATATTTTTCAATCTTTCCCAGCTAAAGAAAAGCCGCCGCACTACAAAACTTCCGATCGCGATAAAAAGTATCGCTACCCAAAGCGTCGAAAAATCTTGGGAAGAAAGATTAGTTTCAACTTTTGAAACTCCGAACCAAGAGACAAAAACTAAAATCAAGACAACAAGAATCTGTGCCGCGACTATAAAAATCGTCAGGCGATAACGCTTTTCAAGTTTGGCCAGGTTTTCGCCGGAAATCTCGCTCATTTATCTAAACAATTGCGCAAACAATTATTTTGGCTGCGGCTGGGTTTGCGGTTTGGTCTGTTCATTCTTTTTCGCTTGCTGTTCGCATGGCACGATGACGGCAGTTAAGGTTTTCGGAATTTCGTTGGCCACCACTTCGCCTGAATTTTCGATAACCCGGTCAATCAATTCAAATTTGCATTTGTCGAAATCACGCGTCATCAATACGCCGTCTTTATCAATCGTCAAGGGATAAATTCCAAAAAGCTGGTTTCTAAAATTCGAGATAAAAGAAGCTTTTTCAGGTGTCAGCACATTATTTCTATTGGGGTTTGGTTCGGGAATTTTGGCACCGATCAGTTGAAGCTGTTCTTTTGATTTTTCGATATATTCGCTGTTCGGATAGTCGCTGACAATTTGCTGAAAATATCTCGCGGCTTGGTCGGTTTCTTCTTCAAGCAAATATGTGACCGCCAATTTGTAAAGAGCTTCGTCCATAAAACTGAAACCCGGATATTTGTCCAAAATCTCGCGATAACGCGACTGGGCGCCCTTCAAACCGCCTTTTTTCTGCGTCACCGAAAGCGTGTAATAGTAGTTTCCGATGTAAAGATTATGAAGTCCAAGATTGTCCTGAACTTCTTTCAAACGAAGTTCTACCAACGGACGAAGCGGCGAATTAGGATAATTCTGGATAAAGGCTTTCAATTTTTGCTCGGCGCGGCGCGCATTGGCGATTTCGCGGTCGGGCAATCCGATCCGGCGCATTTCAGATTCGGCAATTTTCAACAAAACACGATCCGCCAATGGATGAGTCGGGAAAAATGTTAACCATTCCTGATAACCGGAAGCCGCCTGAATCAAAGCGCTGGTTGAGCCTTCGAGGTAAAAGGAATCGGCAACCGCGAGTTTTGCCATCGGCAAATAAAACGATTCGGGGTAGGTTGTGATAATTGTTTGAAAAAGAAGCCGACCGACTTCATAATTATTTTTGCGAACCTCTTTCGTTGCGACAACAAATAATTCACGGTCTCGTCCCGGAACAACACTGCCGATCAGTTCGTCATACTCGTCATTTCCACCGCCCCCGAAAATGCCCAAAAACTTTTTCTTTTTCTTGATGTCGCGTTTATCGCCAACGGTAGATTTTGGATTGGCACGATTCGAAGCAGTTTCTAAAAGAGCATTGTCAACACTTGACTGAAGTCCGCGAACCCGTTCTTCAACCTGATCGACATCGCTTATCTCATATTTTTCCGAGCGTTCAACTTTTCCACGAAGACTGTTGATTTCCGACTGCAAATTGGACGTTTCTTTTTCCAACCCGCGAAGCCGCCCAAGCGGAGTATCGAGTTTATCTTTGTCGTCTTTTTTTGTTTTGTCGTCCTTATTTTCGTCCCTGATCGCCCCAATCGCGCTTTGCAGCGAACGCCGCATCGTTTCAAGCTTTTGACGCATCACTTCGAGTCTTTGAAGCGGAGTGCCGTCAACCTGTTTGGTTTGCGCCGAAATCGAACCGACCAAACTTAAAACTAATATAAAACTAAAAATAATTGCTTTATTTACTTTAAAAAACATAATTTCCTCAAATTTATTTGGGATTGCTGATTTCGGATTCTAAAAGTTTGCAAATTCTCGATCAAAGTAAATAATCCCAAATCCGCAATCCTAAATGCCCAATCGTTAAACCCAAACCGTTGCCAGATCAATCAGTTCACGCGCCGCTTCGGTCGGATTTTCTTTGCCGAAAACGGCTGAACCCGCAACGATAATTTCAGCTCCTGATTCGACGATCTTTTTGATATTTTTCGCATCGATTCCGCCGTCAACCTCGATTCGCGTCGAAAAACCACGTTCGTCAATCATCCGGCGCAAACGGCGTATTTTATCAACCGCCGTGTGAATAAATTTTTGCCCGCCAAACCCCGGATTAACGGACATTAAAAGCACAAAATCGGCAAAAGGTAACGCTTCTTCTAACGAACTCAGCGGTGTTGCCGGATTGATCGCAATTCCCGCTTGTGCGCCAGCTTCGGCGATCGCTGACAAAGTTCTATGCAAATGAACATCTGCCTCAATATGAACAGAAACCATATTTGC
>JANPDZ010000227.1:0-16848 GCA_031431735.1 Acidobacteriota bacterium
CTCAAAATTGATTTCCAAATCGCCTTGTTCGCTTTTTGCAATGTTATCGAGCTCAAAAGTTTTGGTCGCTTTGCCGACGATCGTCATACTTCTGATGTTATTGATCGCTGAATCGCCGCCGACCGCCTGCCGCGCTTTGCGCACGAGTCCCAACGCCTTTTCATCTGATTTGAAAGTTGCGCTTGCCTTTTCAATCAAACTGCCCAAACCGATAAAAAATACCGATATACATAAAACTGACACTTTAAATCTTTTCATTTTTGTTCTCCTATTAATTTGAATTATTCCTTGATTTGTTTTGTCCAATCACGAATCTGCCGGCCGACCTTTTCGGCTGATGGCGGATCGTAATTCGACAAAACGATGATTGTGTAACCTGTTTGCCCGTTCATTATAAACAGAGCATTTATTCCGTCTGCGCCGCCCGCGATTCCGGTGTTGTTTTCTTTAACCAATTGACCGTCATCATCAAGGACACGCAGTTTCCCGCTCTTCAAAGCGAGCGAAAATTTCAATAGATCAACGGCGCTTGAATAACCGCCGCCGGCCGCGCTGCCGCGAAAGGGACGGGTATTGACATTATTTATCAATTCGCCTTTCGGATTACGGCTGGTATAACCATTTGCCGTATTGACGGGCGTTTTGTCGGTTTCAAACGAATCCGAATCGCTCATTCCGGCAACCTTGAAAATGTTTTCGCGGACATAATCGTAATAACTCATGCCCGTCACCTTTTCGATGATCGCGCCGAGCAAAATATAGCCACCGTTTGAATATTGCTCATTGGTGCCCGGTTCAAACGCCAGCGGAATGCCCGAAAAAAGCGGAATAAAATCGCTGTTTTTACGCAATTTATTTTTCGGCATTGCCATAAATTTTTCGCCGAAAAAATCGCCAACACCTGATTTCATCGTCACCAGATGCCGGAGCGTGACCTTTTCGCGCGCGTCTTTGTTCGGATAATCGGGCAGATATTTGCCGAGCTTGTCATCAAACGAGATCTTTCCTTGCTTGACCAATTGACCGATCGCGATGCGCGTAAAAACTTTATTGATTGAGCCGAGATTGAATTTTGTATCAGAATTATTCGGCGTTTTCTTTACGTTGTCTGCAAATCCGTAAGCCTTTGAAAAAATCGGTTTATCGTCTTTCGCAATCAACACGACGCCTGAAAACTTGTCATCGGCAACCTGTTCGTTAAGATATTTTTCGACTGCTGAAAGAAATTCTGTTTTAGTAGTCGGTGCAGATACTTTTGGATTATCCGTCATTTCGGGCGCATCGGTTTGTTCGATCTGCCAGCCGAGCATTTTAAATGGCGCATTTTTTTCAAAGGCGAAAGAATATGCCGCCCAACCGCCGGTTTTTCCTTGCACTAAAATATTAATTTCAATATCGCTCATCGAGACGATCTTTTTTATTTCAAACGATTGAAAATCGCTTCGGATTTGGCGGTGAAATTCAAGGCGCGGCTCAGCAGGGCGTTGCTTCAAAGCGTCGGCAGTTAAATTTTCGAGGAAGAACTCCTTTAATTTTTGCTCATCACCGGAATTAAAAGCCGCAAAATAACCTAGCACACGTTGTCCGCTTTGGCTTTTCGAGAGTGAATTAATTTCAGTCTGTTGGGCAAAAGCCAAAAACACGGCCGATATTAGAATTAATGTTAAAAAAATTGCTTTCATAAATATTATTGAAGAATAAAACTAAATTGACATTTTGGAGTCTGACAGCAAATTTTGCCCGAATGGTTAAGATAACGCAAAGAATTTGTTAAGAATGTAAAATGTTTTGTAAAACTATTTACAAGTGGGAAAAGAAAATAGAAAATGAAGAACGGTATCAAAGCGGATTTGATTTTCCGCTTTATTTGCGAGTTTAGGGAAAAAAACTACTGAAATAATTGGTAATTGATATTTGATAATTGATAAATTTATTGTCGAAGCTCGAAAATTATCAATTATTCATTAAGCAGGTCAGCATATATTCTGTGACATAATGACTTTGCGGAAACACGCACGAAGTAAGTGTGTTTGTTCGCCCTTACTGCGTGCGGGCTTCTGCATTTACAAAACTTTTACTCATCTGCTTATCAAATATCTATTATTAAAAATATTTCCGGCATTTTAACAAAATTATGAAGCGTTCGCGTTTTCAAATTTTTCTGGTCATCAGTTTGCTCGGCTTGCTCGGCGTCTTGGCGGTTTTGCAATCCGTTTGGCTTTCTCAGATCAGCGATGCCGAAAAAGACCGGATGACGAAGCGTTTGCAGACCGACACCGACAGATTTGCCGAAGATTTTAACCGCGAAATTCAATCGGCGTATTTTAATTTTCAGACGGACAACGAACTCTGGCAGAATAAAGATTGGGCGCAATTTAATGAGCGTTTCGACTTTTGGCTCGGGAAAACTGCCTATCCGAATTTGATCAAGGGTTTCTATTTTTTTGAAGATAAAGACAACGCTCCCGTCCTCGAATACGATTCGGCAAAACGCGAATTTATCGAATCGAATTGGGCTGACGAACTGAAAAATCTGCGGGCAAAAGCCAATAGTAACAATGATTTTCAGCCGATCAATGAGGAAGAATTCGCCCTCGTAATGCCGATTTATGAATCAATGAAGTCATTTGAGCGGATCGTGATTCGTAAAACAAACCTGCCGACCGAGCCTTCAAAGATCAGCTTACCGAAAAAGTCCGGTTTCCTGATAATCAAACTCGATGAACAGGTTGTTAAAAATCAGATATTGCCCGATCTGGCACGCAAACATTTTCCCGAAGGTGATTTTAAGCTCGCGGTGATCGGCAAAAACGAACAAAAGATCTTTCAAACTCAGGATGTAAATACAGCAGACAGAAGCGTTAAACTTTTTAACCTTTCGCCCGATAATTTGATCTTTTTTGCAAACCGCGAAATTTTGCCGAAAATGCGCGACGTTGAATCAAAAGGCGTTATCATCAACCAAAAAGTTCAAAACAGTTCGGTTTCAACCTTCGAAACAAAAACTATTAAAAAGGACACGCCGAAACAAGAATCAACCAGCACTTTCAAAATCGAATTAAACAACGGCGAAAGAACGCGCTCGATCCACGATCCGGACAAATTGCCGCAAAGCGGAAACTGGACATTAAATGTTCAGCATTCGGCCGGTTCGCTCGATAATTTTATTGCCGGAACGCGTAATAAAAATTTATTGGTCAGTTTTGGGATTTTGGGTTTGTTGGCGGTCAGCATCGTCTCGATCTTTGTGTCGGCACAACGCGCCAAACTTTTCGCGCAACGGCAGATTGATTTTGTTTCGTCGGTTTCGCACGAATTTCGGACGCCGCTGGCCGTTATTTATTCGGCGGGCGAAAACTTAGCCGACGGCGTGGCGCGGGAAGAAACTCAGGTTTCACGATACGGCAATTTAATCAAGGGCGAAGGCAAAAAACTCTCAAAGATGGTCGAGCAGATCCTGGATTTTGCGGGCGCGAATTCGGGCAAAAAGAAATATGATCTACGCGAACAAAATGTCTCTGAAATTATCGAAAACGCTTTGCGCGAATGCCAGTCGCTGATTGATGAAAAAGGTTTTACAGTTGAAAAAGATCTGGCGGAAAATTTGCCGTCGGTCAAAGCCGATGCAAATGCCTTGAGTCAGGCGATTCAGAATCTGATCTTCAATTCGCTGAAATATTCAAATGGTGAAAAGTTTATCAAAATTTCGGTACGAAACGGCGGTGGAAAGGTTAAAATTGCTATTGAAGATAAGGGAATCGGCATCACGCCAAAGGACCTGAAACATATTTTCGAGCCGTTCTATCGTGCCAGAGCGGTTGTTGACGAACAAATTCACGGCAATGGCTTGGGTTTAAGTTTGGTCAAAGAAACGGTCGAAGCCCACGGCGGAAAAATTTCGGCAGAAAGCGAGCTCGGCAAGGGAAGCCTTTTTATTATTGAATTACCACAGAAAGAGACACGGAGAATGAGCGACGCGGAGACGCGGTGAGAAAAACGGAAAATCGCCGTGTCACCGCGTCGCCGCGTCGCCCCGTCGCAATGAAAATACTATTAGTCGAAGATGAAGCGGGTTTGATCTTGACACGGACCGACCGTTTGGAAGCGGAAGGTTTTTCCGTCAAATCGGCAACTGACGGCGAAAGCGGTTTTAATCTTGCTTTGTCGGAAAGTTTTGATTTGATAATTCTTGATGTGATGCTGCCGAAGAAAAACGGTTACGATGTGTGCCGCGACCTGCGCCAGAAATTAATCAACACGCCGATTTTGATGTTGACAGCAAAAGGCGAAACGATTGATAAAGTTCTTGGCTTAAAACTCGGTGCAGACGATTATCTGACGAAACCTTTTGAAGTGATCGAGCTTCTCGCACGGATCGAAGCACTTCTCAGACGGGCTCCGCAAACTCAAAAGAATTCGCCCGATTCATTTAGTTTCGGCGCGGTTGAGATAGATTTCAAACGCGCCGAAGTCATCAAAAACAAACAACCCGTCGATCTTTCGGCGATGGAATTCAAACTCCTTCAATACTTGATCGAAAATCGCGGCGCAGTTCATTCGCGCAATCAATTATTGGACGAAGTTTGGGGTTACGACGCGATGCCTTCGACGCGAACCGTTGACGTTCACGTCGCGTGGCTCAGGCAGAAACTCGAAGAAAATCCGAAATATCCGCAGTTTATTCAAACCGTTCACGGGTTTGGTTATAAATTCAACGTTTAATTGCTTGGAAAAAAAATAGAAGGGGAAGTATAAATTTATACTTCCCACTCTGTTTTGAGAAAAAACTACTTTTCAAATAGACATTATCTTCTCCCGTCGGATTTATAATTTGTAATGATTTCATAGCAAGTTTAAGCGCACATCTTTACAAAATGCAATGTTATCGAGGGCGATAAATTCAAATTGTGCCGGAAATAGTTGCAAAGTTTGAATTTTAATGATAACAATAAAGCAAATTTCCAATTGAAAGACAGTCAATAATTCGGTTAATGGATTCAACATTTAATTAAACAGGAGACAAGAAAATGAAAATTAAATTTGGTACGTTATTGCTTATCGGTGTTTTTGTATTAACAAGTCTGACGGTTTTCGGTAATGATACGATTGCTAATAAAACAATTGTACCGTCGGCTGTCATTGAACAATCAAATGCTCTGTGGCTAAATTACAAATCCAATATGGGATACTGCACGGTTGATTTAGACAACCCGCGCAGTAATCTGAATGTGCGAACCTGGGAAGGCAGAGTTATCGGCAAACTTCGCCACGGCACTCGCGTCTGGGTCAATGAATATTCGGGCGAATGGGCGCGTGTTAGCGTCAAACGCGGCCGAAAATGGGTCGCCATTGGTTGGGTGGATAGTAATTATCTGTATTGCTAAGACTAATTTATCAATGAATACCAAAAGGTCGGAGAAATTATTTTCTGCGGCCTTTTTTTGATGATAATAAAACCGCGCTCAAAAATAATAAATCGCAGAACGTGATAGACTAAAACTATGATGTTTATTGATATTCCGTTTGTTCCCGAGAATAAACGTATTGACAGAGAAAATGCGCGGAAGGAATTGGCGGCTTTGGAAATCAGTCAGAGTGTCAAGGACGAGGCTTTGGAAGCGATCTATAATCGGAAACCCCTTGGCATTACTTTTGAAGACTGCGATATTAAACAGGCGCATCTGCTCGAAAGATTGCTGGCGAAATTGGGCGTTCCGTATCGTCTGGCGGAAGTTTCCGAGTTTGCGTAAGTCTGATTTGGAATAAAATAATCACGCTTTCAGGCTGAATGGCATAACGTAAATCGCAACTGCGAGAAAGTGCAAGATACTGCCTGAAAGAACAAAGATGTGCCAAATTGCGTGGTGATGCTTGATGCTGTGCCACGCATAGAAAATCACTCCGATGGTGTAAGCAATACCGCCCGCGACGATCAGCGCGATCGGTGCCAAACCAATTGCCGCAAAAAGGGGTTGAACCACGACAATCCCGATCCACCCCATCACCAGATACGAAAGCACTGACAAAACAGGGAAGCGCGTCGCAAAAAATACTTTCAACAAAATACCGAACAGCGCAAATGCCCAAACAAAAATAAACAGACTTTGGCCAATGCCTTCGCGCAAAACGATTAAAGTGAAAGGCGTATAAGAACCCGCGATCAGCACATAGATACAGCAATGATCAACTATTTGCAGAATTCTTTTCTCTTCGGGCGAGGTCGCGCTGTGATAAAAGGTCGAAGCCGCATAGAGAATAACGAGCGACAAACCATAAAGAACACTGCTCGAAATATACCAAAAATCGCCTTTAAAGCTTGCCAGCACGACAAGAATGACAAACCCCGCGACACTCAAAAGCAAACCTAATCCGTGCGTGATCGTGTTCGCAAATTCTTCGATCGATAGTTTTTTCAAACGCGCTTTGACCATTGTTTTATTGTAAACGATGCGGCGGCGATTCGGGGAACTTTGGAGGTAATAGTTTTGTAAGGATTCTTAGATTAGTTCCAAGTTACAAGAATTAGTTCCAAGTTGGATTCGTTTTAATCTGGAACCTGGAACTTGGAACCTGGAACTTGAAACCCTTAAAACTCGCTGTCTTTGTCGGTGCGCGCGCGGCGTGCAACGCCTGTTTGATACGCCGCTTCTTCGACTTCTCTGGCGACCGCTTCGCCGACGCGGCGGTCAAAAACGGACGGAATGATGTAATCGGGATGGAGTTCGTCCTCGCCGATGATTCCGGCGATCGCGTTGGCGGCGGCGAGCTTCATTTCTTCATTGATCTGTGAAGCGCGGCAGTTCAGTGCGCCGCGAAAGATGCCCGGAAAGCAAAGCACGTTATTGATCTGATTCGGATAATCGCTTCTGCCGGTCGCCATTACGGCGACTAAACCGACGGCATCTTCAGGCATAATTTCCGGAGTCGGGTTCGCCATCGCAAAGACGATCGGGTCTTTCGCCATATTGGCGAGGTCTTTTTCGTCAATCACGCCCGGCGCACTCAAACCGAAGAAAACGTCGGCACCTTTGATAACATCGTGAATCGAGCCTTTTTCCTTTTTCGGATTCGTATTTCGAGCATACCAATCCTTGACCCAGTTCATATGTTCGCCGCGTCCTTCGTAAATCGCGCCGGTCGTGTCGCAGCCGATAATATTATGGACACCCGCCGCCATCACAATTTTCGAGCAGGCGACACCCGCCGCGCCGACTCCGTTGACGACGACCTTTATATCTTCCATCTTTTTACCAACGATTTTGAGCGCGTTGATCAAAGCCGCGAGAACGACAACTGCCGTGCCGTGCTGGTCATCGTGAAACACCGGAATATCGAGTTCTTCTTTCAGACGGTCTTCGATCTCGAAACAGCGTGGTGCGGAAATGTCTTCGAGATTGATGCCGCCAAAGGCGACCGCGATTCGTTTGACGGTTTCGACGATCTCGTGCGGGTCTTTTGTGTCCAAACAGATCGGAAAAGCGTCAACACCGCCGAATTCCTTAAATAATTGGCATTTGCCTTCCATCACCGGCATTGCGGCGGCGGGACCAATGTCGCCCAAGCCTAAAACGGCCGTGCCATCGGAAACGACCGCGACCGTGTTTTTCTTAATGGTTAATGTAAAAGCCTTTTCCGGGTCTTTGGCAATCGCTTCGCAGACACGCGCCACGCCCGGCGTATATGCCATCGAAAGATCCGAGCGCGTCTTGAGCGGGATCTTTGAAACGGTTTCGATCTTGCCGCCGAGATGGATCAGGAAAGTCCGGTCTGAAGCATTGACGACTTCGACACCGTCAATCGCGTTGACGGCATCAACGATTTCTTTGTCGTGCTGTTCAGAAAAAGCATTAACGGTTATATCGCGAATCAAAAAATCCTTGCCGACCGAAACTATATCAACGGCTTCGATGTCGCCGCTCGCTCTGCCGATCGCGGTTGTGATCTCGCCGAGCTTGCCCGGTTTATTATGAATTTTGATGCGTAAAGTTAAACTGTAACTGGCGTTCGGAGTCGGGTTATTAGACATAATTCAAAGAGATAAGAATACTCTTTCAAATTTCGGTAAGCAAATTGCAAACTGCCAACCCGAGCGAGAAATTTCCGCGTTTTGCAAAAAAGACTGAGCGAAGTCGCTCCGTCTCACAATCGCTTCGTCGCTCCGTCGCTCCGTCGCTTCGTCCCACAATCGCTCCGTCGCTCCGTCGCTCCGTCTCATCGTCCCCCGATCGCTCCGTCGCTCCGTCGCTCTGTCACTCCGTCTCGTCGTCACCCCGTTTCCTTCAAAGAATCGGGCGAATCAAACCGCGAAAGATTCCCTTGATCTCGACTTTATCAGCCGGAATTTTGATGGTTTCATAGTGTTCGTTTGATGGACGAAGTTGGATGTTTGCGCCGTCGCGAAAAATTCGTTTGAAGACAACGCGGTCGCCGTTTATCACTAATACAACCATATCGCCGTCGCGGGCAAAGGTGCGTTTTTCGATCAGCGCGATGTCGCCTTCGCAGATATGTTCGTCGAGCATCGAATCATTCCGGACGCGAAAAGCGCAAAGTTTTTCAGGCTTATGAAGCCCGATCAAAAAGGTCGGAACCAGCAAAGTTTCGTCGCTGAAATCATCGTTGAAACGAGTTATTTCAGGGAGTTCGAGCCATTCGATCTCGCAGACCAAATCGGTGATTACCCTTTTCGGAAATAATTCCAGACTAAAACTGCCATTCTCGCGCCGCCGCGAGATCAGCCCTTGTTTTTCGAGAGCGGCAATATGCTTGGCAACGGCCGCCTTTGAAGCGAGCCGAAAATGCTTGGCGATCTGCTGATAAGAAGGCTTATAGCCGCGTGTCTCGATAAAATTAGAGATATATTCCAGAATTTCTTTCTGTCGTTTGGTGCGCGGTTGCATAGTCTAAAGATTTTATTGAGATAGCTTTGACCAAGTCAAATTAATAAGAATTATTTTTGCCGAACTAAATAATTTTTCTTGATATAAACCTGATGTGGCTTAGACTTAGGGCATTCACAAATAGATTAAGCAGGTGAGCATAAGTTTTGCGACATATTGTTTTTCGTTCTGAGTCCCCGCACAAGCCGGGCAACCGCCGCGCTTCGCTGGCGGTGAGCCGCATAAATGCGGGACTCAAAACTTTTCAAAATACCTCGAAACTTTTGCTCACCTGCTTAGCTCCAGAGATTTGAGCAATAAATAACATTCCGATTATGTCGCAGAGCGACGAGTTGAGTTTAGGCGTGTCTTTCAAGGCACGTTAAAGTTAGAAAAGGCGATTTCATTGCGTCAGCGATGATTGAAAAAAATAATTCAGTTGTCGCTCCGCGACAGGCAATTATCTGAACTCTGTCCGTGCAATAAATTACAACCTTCCTAAACTCAATTAGTCGCTCTGTGACATTTAAGGAAAAATAAGTTGCACACAAGGTAATTGATAGTTTTTATGAAGAAAAGTATTCACTACAGATTATTCTTGGGATTGAATTTTGACTATCTGTTATTTCCTGTTTCGCAAATGAAGCCATCCGATGTAGGTAGTATATGTTGCTCAAATTTTTAATCAAGTGTTCCCCTACTACATTATTTCGACGCAAAAGATTGAGTTCTTTTGAAATTGCAACGGTTATATTACCGCGAAAGGCATTTTCTAATATGTTAATTTGTCCTTTCATATCGTCATCTTTTATTTGTTGAAATAATAAGCGTAATTCACGCAAAATGTAGCGTTGTCCCTGAGTAAGCGATAAAGAATGTTTTAGTTCAGCCTCCCGAAATTTAACCTCTTCGGAAAATGATTTCAAAACTTGTTGTAATGCTTGGTTATAGTTTTTCGGTAAAGCCTTTGGCTCAAGATCAGGACTGCATTTTAACAAACCAAGAATACGCGAGATTTCACGCGATAAGACTTTACCTTTTGAATCGAGCAGATAAAGCTGTTGATAACGTCCCGCTTGACAGAAAATAAATGCTCCTTTTTCGTGCGCGGGTTTCCCTGTGCGAATGCCATCTCGAAGCGAGGCAATTCGTTCATATTCAAGCGGATTCTCACGTTTCAAAGTGCGTAGGATTTCTTCGGCTTCGTTCAAATCTAAATATTCGTTTTCATCTTCAAATAAACTTAACTGGTCATTTTTCTGCTCATAGATAGCATACATCGCTTCTTCATTGAGCGATTCGGTGCGGTCGAGAATAGCGGCATCTTCACCGATGGTATCGTGGATTTCCTGAATCCGACGGCGAAGTTTTTCGCGCAAACCCAAGTTTTTATCAATACCCAATTCAGGTAGAAAATTGATGCCTAAAACTTCGTCGTGTTGTGTGCCGATACGGTCAATCCTTCCGAATCGTTGAATCAGGCGGACGGGATTCCAGTGTAAGTCATAATTGATGATGATGTTGCAATCTTGCAGATTTAAGCCTTCGGAAAGAACGTCTGTTGCAATAACGGTATTTAATTCGACATCACCCGGCGCGAAAACATATTCGGGATTGGAATGCGGCGAAAAACGTCCGGCAACACGGGATTTTTTCTTTCCGCTACTGAAAATAACATCAATATCTTTTCGACCATCTGCGGGATTCAAGTTTTCATAAAGATAACGCGCTGTGTCTGCGTATTGAGTGAAAATCAGCTTTTTGGCATTCTTCAATTCAGGTTCGTTTAATTTCCGTAATAGAGTTTGAAGTTTAACATCTTGTTCGGGTGTAATAGGCTCAACCAATTTAAGCATTGTGCGGTAAATTTCAATATCGTGCTTGATGTGTTCAGTCAGCTTGTCAATGTAGAAATCATCCGCTTTATATCGTCCTGAAACCTCGCGCAAGGCATTCAAAATATCCCTTTCTTCGGCTTCGTTCGGTTCATAAATAATTTTTTGCGCGTCCTCGCCTGCCGGAACAATTCCTTCGGTTAGAGCATCCGCAAATGTTTTGTGAACTTGGAGAAATCTTTTGATGGTTTCCTTAAAAGCATAAACACTGGACTCAATTCTCTTGAACAAAAGAATGCGAATCAATCCGTGAAGGTTTGCGCCGGCACGGTGAAGGCTTGCATAAGGCTCACTTTTTGTTTTTTCAGGTTTAAGATAATGCCACAAACCATAACGGGCATAAGTTAATTCATTGGTTAATTTTCTGAAAGCAACTTTTGCATTTTCTTTATCCTTCTGCTTTTTCTTTGACTTGCCTAAATATCCTCGAAGATTTTCATAGATGCCTTGATATGTTTCTTCAATGTTGTAGTCAAGAGTATCTAATATTCGCTTAGGGAAAAACTGATGATTACCTCCAACAAGAACATAAGCGCGACGTTTGCCCGAAGCATAATCACGAAACTCTGCCGGATTAAGCGGGTGATGCGTTGCTGAGTCATAACCATACCATCGCAGAATATGACTGCGCGTTCGGCGCACAAGGATATTCGCCAAAAGGTCGGGAAGTTGCCGTTCACCCTCTTCAATAAGACGAAAATAGTTTTTCAGATTCGGCGGATCAATCGGAAAGTTAGTTAAATCGTCTTGGTGAAAAAGTTTGATTTGATGATAAACGTCCCAAGCAGACTTATTGCGTGGCGTAGCAGTCAGCAAACAACATCTTTTGCCAACGGAAAGAAATGTCTGAACAATTTTATAGCGTTGTGTATCAGAATGGCGTAGATTGTGGCTCTCGTCAATCAAAACAAAATCACGGTCTGGATACTTATTCAAGAGAGAATTAAATGTAGCTATTTCTTTTTCATCATCAGCCAAACCATCATTTGATACTAAAGAACTTTCGCGCAATAAACCCATCGAAACGACTTTCGCATTTAAGGCATAAACTTCGTTATAGCGTTCCCACATTTCGACGAGTGGCGCGGGACAAATGACAAGCGGGCGGGCGTGACGAATGCGCTCAAAATGTTTGACGATTGCCGCGCCAATAAAAGATTTTCCAAGTCCGACGACATCAGCAACAAACGCGCCGCCGTAATCACGTATCATCTGAACGGCTTGACGCACGGCAACTTTTTGAAAATCGGCAAGGCGCGAAGTGATTTCATCGTGCCAAAGAACTTCTGCCGCGCCGTCCTCGCCTTCGAGACGGTCGCGGACAAGCGTATAAAGCGTTTTCATATAAATATCGTAAGGACGCACAGGAACAACAGCCCAAGACGATTTCATTTCACGCATCAGCGTTTCATCAAAATCTTCGGATTCCTTCCAGATTTCTTCAAACCATTCGGTTAAATCTTTGTGATTTTCTTTGCCGTGAACAATAACATTGAGTTCGGTATTGTGGCTTAAACCCGAAAGTGTAAAATTTGATGAGCCTGTAATGGCAATGCCTTTTTCATAGCGTCCATCTTGCCGATAATCAAAAATGTAAGCCTTCGCGTGAAGGCGACCTTTGGTATAAACACGAACTTTCAAACGTCCTTGTTCAATCATTTCGAGCAATGATGCAACCAAACGCTCGCTTTCGTCAGTTTGGTCTAATAATTCCAAACTTGAGCGCAAATCTTCCGCCGCGCCTTTCAACATTTGTTTTCGTTCAGTTGATTTCGGAAATTTATCAGAGTCAATACGGGATTGAGCCAATTCTAAACGCCGATAGCCTTCGGCAATTTGCTCTAAAGTTTCGCGGTTTGTAGTGTTGCCGATCAGAAGACGTAATTCTTTTACCTTAGAAAGATTTTCACAAATTGCTTCAAAGCCTGAGAGATAAAAATAACCAATAGCAAACTTGGCGGATTCGCACGAAGGCAGAATGCGATTGATGTGTTCAACGAGAATTTCGTTGCGATTATCTATGATGTCGTTAGTTGACATAAGCAAGAATTAAATTGTTTTTTGTCAATTTTCAGCTAAAAACTTTTAAGCGTTTAGAAATTACCGATTTTTCGCCAGGGCGCATTCGGTCCTCTGCCTTCGCAAATGAGTCTGCCTTCAGCTTTCAATCCATTGAAAACTTTGCGAATCATCTCACGCGAAACATTCGGGCAGGCGCGTTCGAGGTCGCCGATTTGAAATATTTCGGGCAAGCCGCCCAGCACGTCGAGAATCATTTGTGTTTTCGCTCCGCGGGTTGCGGTCAGTTCACCGACACGCGCTTCAAATTCACGATAAGCCGCCGTTAGCAGTCCGAGAAAATATTCAATCCACGGCAAAAGATAATGTTCGCCTGTATGCCAGTCTTCGGAAGATTTGCCCAAAGACTCGTAATAACTTTCGCGGCTGTCTTCGACAAGTTTTTCGAGACTGATGAAACGCCCGACTTCGTAGCCTGCCTGATACAAGAGCAGCAGAGTCAAAAGACGCGCCATCCGCCCGTTGCCGTCGCGGAACGGGTGAACCGAAAGAAAATCAAACACAAAGGCGGGAATCAAAATCAGTTTATCAATTTCATTTGCACGCCAACGGGCGAGAAACTCGCGTTCGAGGTCAGCCATTGCCGATGGCGTTCCAAACGCCGAAACAGGGCGAAAGCGAACGAATTTTGTGCCGTCAGGTCGCTCTTCGATAATTTCATTGTCAACCGACTTCCAGCGACCGGCATCACCGGCGGCGGAATAACGAAACAAATCGCGGTGAAACTGCAAAATAATATTGTTGGAAAAAGGAATCGCTTCCCAATTGGCGTGAATCGTATTTAAAACATCACGATAGCCCGCAATTTCCTGTTCGGAACGGTTTTGCGGCGTGGTTTTTTCGGCAACTATGGCTTTGATACGGGCGAGCGGCGCGGTTATGCCTTCGATGCGGTTTGACGATTCGGTGCTTTGGATAATGGCAACCTGACGGAGCGTTTCGAGTGCCTGCGGAATCTGCTTGATGTATAAATCCTGTTTGCCCTTATATTCGCCCAACAGACGAACCGACCGCAAAAGGTTTTGCGTTATCAATAGGAGTTCAAGATAATTGTTTGAGAATGAATTCATTGTTCCGGCAGAAAGATGTTACCACATCTATTACCACTATTCTAATTTTATTACCACATTCCCGCAGTACAGGTAAACTGTTGATTTTCATCTCTTTAGCGGGATAAAAGGCGAAATAGTGGTAAAAGTTATTACCTAATTCTACTTTGTCAGATTGGAATTTAGCTTTTAATTTTTAATAAAAAAACTGTTTGGGCAAAATTATCAAGTAGTGACTGGAGCGCAAGCGTCCCCGCTTGCCCTGAGCGTCGTTTTTTGACGCGAACAAGCCTCTCATTACACACGCCTTTACGCCGCTTTTCAAGCGACGTTTGCAAGCGGGGACGCTTGCGCTCCAGTCATTTGTCATTTGCGCCCCAGTCTTATTGATTTTTATAAAACGCGCTCGAAAATCGCCAATCTTCCGGTTTTTCGCAAAGACCCGCTTTGACCGGATTGTTGTCAATGTATTTGATAACATTGACAAAATGCTTTCGATTGCGAATATACCGGTCAAACGGCTCGTGCTGCCAAAATTGCCCATTTCGATTCAGCAATTTATTGGCTTCGTGTGCCGTGTAGGATTTTATCGAATGCGCGATTTCTTTCAATTCAATATTTTCAAGCGGTGTCGCCAGAAAATGAATATGATTCGGCATTATTACCCAAGCCGTCAGCCGATATTTATTTTCGTGGTGAAAAAGCAAACTGTCCTGCGTCATTTTCGCCACGCGCTCATCTTTCAAAAAACAACTTCCGTAACCTTTATCCAGATAATTCTCGACATTTTTGCGAAAAATTATTTTCCCCTCCTCGCCTTGTCCTGCTGTTTTTTCGCGCCATTCTTCAACCACCGATTGCGGCAAAGAATCAAATAAACGAAAAGTAAGAAACTGCGGAATCTCGCCGCCGTCGAAATGCGGAATGTAACCGCGATCATACCAGCCTAAATTTGAGCGTAAACCTTTTGGCTGAAATCTGTAATCTGTCATAAATTTCTATCGGACTGGAGCGCAATCAACCGACTGGAGCGCAATCAACCGACTGGAGCGCAATCAACCGACTGGAGCGCAAGCGTCCCCGCTTGCCATGAGCGTCGCTTCGGCGCGAACAAGCCTTGTTAATTTTACGGCACTAGACCGACAAACGTCATTTTCGCGCTCTCGCGCTCATGGCAACCGGGACGGATTGCGCTCCAGTCACTAAAACTTATCACTGGCGGCATTACGTGCCTGACGGTAAATTGTTAAGGTCGTCAATTGGCATTTATTTTTACATCTCGTCAAATTCAAAATCGGGAATACCTTGCCACGCCCCTTGGGTGCGTTCAACGGCTTCCAGACGTTTGCTGATTTTTTTGTCGGATGGGTTTTTAAAGCTGGAAGCCTTTTGCAAACGATCTTCGACTAGACGAATGGCAGCATCGTAAACAGCTTCGCGCTCACCTTTTGTTAAATTAAATGAATCAAAAATAATGGTGTCTAAATTACGACGCTCCGTTGACTCAAGATTGAAGGTTTTTCCTTCTTCTAAAATTCTCTTGCATTCAACTTGGGAAAGTAATTGAGGCTTTACAAGCAACATGGTTTCAACTTCATAAGTTTGAATTTTCATCAAACCGTCTCCAAAATTGGCTCGTCCTATTACATTGGCAAAAAGTTGAAAAATTGTGCTGTTAGTTGCAGCTGTAATTTGATAAATTTCTTCATCTTTACAATGAATTTCTTGAAAATTATCGCTCACAAAAAAACCGTCGTGTTTTACAAAAAAGCGCATTACTTTATCAACTAGATAATTGACATTTACTTTGGCTTTTTTTCTTTGCCCAACATCATACCAATTTCGCCGTCCGATACAACTAGGGCGCAAATAAGGTGGATTAGGTCTGCGTGTTTTCTTATCAATCCACTCCGAATCAATTTCGCCCCATTTTATATATTCCAAAGCATTTGTGCCTTTCAACTCTTTCCTGTCTTTGTGGCACATAAAGATTTTGTATTTAAAGTCTTCAGCTTTAACAACCAAACCTCGACACTCACGCGGACTTTTTATAATAGGTTTTAAAAATTCTTTTTCAATTTGCCAGTTACCTTGTGTCACTTCATCTAGTAAGAAAAACTCATTTGCCCCTGATGTAATTCCGCGACGAATCTTAGCAATGTTGCTAAGTTGCACAAATTTACTTTTCCCTCTTTCCAGAATCGTCCAATAAATATCCGGTGCGCGAAGATATTTACCACCCCATTTATTGCCAATATACTTTGAAATTTTGACCAAAGGTGCTTTTTTAGGCTTATCAATTTCTTCGCTTTCATCTTCCGAAACATTCATTCCGTCTTTGAGTAAATCTCTTTGTGTTATAGGAAAAACGCGATATTCAAGCGTTTTATTTCTATCATCAGCTTCTTCAATTTCTTCAAAAACAATAGGCGAAAGGACATTTTCAAATCCGGTTTGGAACATTACAAAACGAGTTATTTCATCCAACATCGGATTTGTGTCGTCGGATTCGGGCATTTGTCTGGTCGGTGCGGTTATTAGTGCGATCACCGTATTGACATCAGCCGATTCAAAAGAACGCTTGGCGGAATTATCAATAATCATTCGGACGCGGCAACGCTTTAAGAGAAATTCTTGTAAATCGGCACCGTAGCCGACATCAAGCCAAGAGTTTGATGTAATAAAACAGAATGTGCCGTGCGGATTAAGATGTTGAAGCGTCAGAAAATAGAAATAAATATAGAGGTCGCTTTTCGCGTCGAGTTTATGCAAGACTGAATCTTTTCGCTCATCGTAGCCGAAGAAATGCGGAAAGGCTTGATAAACCGCACGTTGAAGTTTGCCTTTGTAGATTTTTTTGTTTTCAGGCGTAACTTGATCGCGTTCAAGATGCGGGTCGGCGATGGCTTCCTGACGCACATAAGGCGGATTGCCGATGACAATATC
>JANPDZ010000228.1:0-12116 GCA_031431735.1 Acidobacteriota bacterium
CCCGAATGCGGCGGTTTCAGAAGTCGTCAAACCGATCGTTTATTATGTTGACAACGGTGTGCCGGAACCGATTCGTTCGGCATTGGTCGAAGGCGCAGCGTGGTGGAATCAGGCGTTTGAGGCAGCCGGATTTAAGAATGCTTTTGTCGTCAAAGTGTTGCCGGCGGATGTTGACCCGATGGACATCTCTTACAATATGATCAATTGGGTGCATCGTTCGACCCGCGGCTGGTCATATGGCGGCTCAGTCACAGACCCGCGCACCGGCGAGATAATTAAAGGAAATGTTTTGCTCGGAAGTCTGCGTATCAGACAGGATTTTATGCTCGGAACCGGAATGATACCGAGCTATGCAAGCACGGATCAAAACGGTTTTTGCGCCTTTGGCGATTCGCCCGAACTTTCCTATCTGACTGACAACGAAAAAGATTCGGCGGAAATGTCTTTGGCGCGGATCCGGCAGCTGGCGGCGCACGAAGTCGGGCATACACTTGGCTTCGGTCATAATTTTGCGGCGAGTTTCAACGCTCGCTCCTCGGTGATGGATTATCCGGCGCCGCTTGTCTTGATCAAAAATGGCAAACTCGATCTGTCGAACGCATATGCAATCGGCATTGGCGAGTTTGATAAATTCTCGGTCAAGTTTGGTTATTCGCAATTTCCTGCAAATATTGACGAAGCTGGCGCACTTGAAAGAATCGTCAGCCAGGGCCAAGCCGATCATATGCTATTTATTTCCGATTCGGACGCACGCGGCATCGGAACGGCGCATCCTTACGCGAGCATTTGGGATAACGGAAGTGATCCGATCGCTTATTTGCGCTATGAAATGGAAATTCGGCGCATCGGGCTGAATAATTTTGGTTTGAACAGCATTCCGAAAGGCACGCCGCTCTCCGAACTCGAAGCCAAGCTAATTCCACTTTACCTTCATCATCGGTATCAATTGGTTTCCGCACTTAAATCGGTTGGCGGTATGTATTTTACATATGCAGTCAAAACCGACAGCGGAATTGTGCCGAACGAATACCGCGGGATCGTCGCGCCCGAACGTCAACGCGAGGCTTTAAATGCTGTTCTCGATACGATCAAGCCCGAAGAGTTAGCCATACCGGAAAATATTCTAAAAATATTGCCGCCGCGTGCCGATGGTTTTGATGATGGAACGGGCGAATATTTTCAAAAACGGACAGAACCGGTTTTTGATTCGATCGGCGCGGCAATGATCGCGGCTGATCTGGCGATTTCTGGTCTGCTTGAACCGACAAGGGCAGCGCGAATGATCGAGTTTAACGCTCAGGACAAAAAATATCCGCATTTCCGCGAAACGATTGACGCGCTTGTGTTGAGAATCTGGAAAACTCCAAAACCAACCAATAACTATCTCGCTGCAATTTTGGGCGCCGAGCAGAATTTACTGGTTGAGCGATTGATGGATCTGACCGCCAACCCGGAAGCGTCGCAGCAGGTTCGAGCAACTTCAAACGAAGCACTATATCAATTGAACGAAACATTGAAAATCGAACTCAAAACAAAAACAGATGCCAATAAACGGTTGATTCAGCAAGACATCGAACGCTTTTTGACACGTCCCGACGCGCCGCGTCAACGCACGACCGTGTTGCCGATCCCGCCGGGCGAACCGATCGGGAATTGATGATTGAGGTAAGAAGCCGCGAATGTTGAATAGAAGCAACTGGGATTGCATCAATGCTAAGTTATTTTCAGCGGAACCGCAAAATTTAAGACTGGAGCGCAACGCATCCCTGCTTGCCATGAGCGTTGCTTCAACGCGAAAAAGCCATTCGATACTAATTGTTGACACATTACAATCATTGGTAATACGTGTCAGTAAAAGTTTTGGTGACGGACTGGAGCACATTGGTGATTAGCCTCCACACATGGCGCGAAAATGAAGTTTGGAAGAGAAGTGCAGTCGAATTTAACAAGGCTTTTTCGCGTTGAAGCAACGCTCATGGCAAGCAAGGATGCGTTGCGCTCCAGTCTTTAAATTTTTGTTTACAGTGAAAACATCTTATCACTGAGATATTATAAACAAAGGTTATTACTTCCACCTGCAATATTAATAAGGACAGCACGAATTTAGTAATTTGCTGTATCTGATGAGGTCTTTGGCTTTTGGTCTTTGGTTTTTGGTTTTATTCAATGGAAACCCGTTGATTATCGATCAAGATGCGCGGAAACATATGCGGAAAGGTGAGAAATTCATCGCCAATCGGCAATTTCTTTCAAAAACCAAAAACCAAAGACCAAAGACCAAAGACCAAAGACCTAATCAATTACGTTTATGTAATAATTGCGATTGACATCAAACGTTTTCACATCGTCAGAAAATGATAAGGTCTGCATAGTCTCGTTCGGTGTGATTGTAACTTCCTTGCTGTTAATATTCACACGAACAGGCATCGAAAAACCCGTAACCACGTTTTCGTATTTGAATGAAACAGTTTTGCCGTCAGTCTTGTATTGCAGAAGCGGGATTTTAGTTGTTCGCAAATATTGGTCAAAGACCTTGCTCAAATCAATCCCCGATTGCTTTGTGATGAAGGATTCGATCTGCTCTGTCGTTACGGTTTGATGCCAAAAGTTCGTGTTGAGTCCGCGCATTATCGAGAGCCATTTTTTATCGTCATTAACAACCTGACGAATGGTGTGGAGCATATTTCCGCCTTTGTAATACATATCTCCGGAACCTTCTCTGTTCAGCCCGTAAGTGCCGATGATCGGACTCTCGTTTCTGATATTACGACGGCTTCCAATTACATAATCTTCCGCGTCTTTCTTCCCGAAATGGTATTCAACAAAAAGATTTTCTGTATAATTTGTAAAACCTTCGTGAATCCACATATCGGCGGAATCTTTCATCGAAATATTGTTGCCGAACCATTCGTGTCCTGATTCGTGGACGATGATGAAATCAAATTTGAAACCGATCCCTGTTCCGCTGACGTCTCGGTTCCGATAGCCATTTCGAAACCAATTGCCGTATGTAACCGAGCTTTGGTGCTCCATTCCGGCATATGAAACAGCCACGAGTTTGTAGCCGTCTTCATAAAACGGATATTTTCCAAACCAGTGTTCAAAGGCTTCGAGCATTCGCGGAACTTCCTTGAATTGCTTGATCGCAGTTTCTTTTTGGTGAGCTAAAACCCAATAATTGACATCCAGTTCACCGCCCTTGCCTTTATATTTTTCAGAGAAATTTACATAGTTGCCGATATTGACATTAACACCGTAATTGTTGATCGGATTAATAACTTCCCAATGAAAAGTTTTTGTTTTATCGGCTACATTGTGATCTGTCTTTTTTAATCGGCCATTTGAAACAGCCACTAGATTTTCCGGTACGGTCACGCCGATTCGCATTCCGCGATCGGGTTCATCCGAACCATGATCCTTATTTGGCCACCAGATACTCGCACCAATTCCTTGACAAGTTGTTGAGATAAAATGTTCGCCTAAATCATCACGCCCCCAGGTTATACCTCCGCTCCACGGCGGATTCCTGCTTTCGACCGGCCGGCCTTCGTAAAATATCTGAATTTTATCTTCGATACCTTTTGAAAGGTCTTTTTCAAAGGAAACCCAATAGACATGTCCTTCACGTTCAAATTTGAGTGTGGAATCGCCGTGGATGATTTTCGTGATGACGAGCGGCGGCTGCAAATCAATCTGCATTTTATTGCCGGCTTTGAGCGTTTTAAAGGTAATTGTATTTGATCCCTTCAAACTTTTTGTTTCAGGAAAGATCTCGATCGCCAAATCATAATGCAAAACATCCCACCATTCGCGCTCAGGTGTGATCGAACCGCGAAGCATTTCTTGACGGGTATCCGCGGTTTGAGCGAAAACAGGACGCAAACACAATTGCGCTTGAATAAAGATTGAAATTACAAAGGTAAAACAGACAATTAATTTACTCATATTTACTAACTTATTGCTTCGTTTTATTTTATTTTCAAAAGATTTGAAATCTCAAATTTGAAATTTCAAATGTTGAATTCAACTTAAAATTTATCAATGTTCAAAGGACAAATGTAAAGAAAAAAATGAAGTAATAGAGCGAATCAAGATTGAATGTAGAAAAACAGTTTGCCGATTAGTCTTTGTAATGATTTGCGGAAGCAACAAACTGAAGTTTGTTGTACTTTTTTCTAATAAAACAAACCTAAAGCTTGAAAATTCTTATTGCTCGGTCTCAAATTCCTGTGGTTTAATCTCTTTATGTTTGAGAACGTGGTCGAGCATTTCGGTCATTTCCGCGCTTCGGGAAGCGAGCTGCGCGTCGTTTTGTTCCTGCGTGCTTTTTAATTGATGAAATTCATCGGCAATGTGCAAAGCCGCCAAGATAGCGACTTTTAGTGAATCAACTGTCAGTGTTCCTGACGAGATCTCGCGCATTTTGCCGTCAACATATTCAGCCAGGCGCATAATATATTCATTATCGCCATCGGAACGAATATTATAAGTTTGATTGTAAATTTCAACTCTGATTGATTGTTCCGTCACGTCAGTTTTCCCTCTATTACCAATCATTTAACTTATCTCGCCAAGGCTTCGGCAACATCGGGTTCGATGATCGTAATTGCGTCAAGCATTGCTTCGACCTTCAACTGAATCGCGTCGCGTTCGGTCAATAGATCTTCGATCTTTACTTCGAGCCGATTCTTCTCACCCAAAAGACTGCTGACTTCGTGTCTTAAAGAACGAAGCTCGTTTTCCAGTTTATCTTTTTCGTCGCGCATCTTTTTGACATTTTCGATTGTTAAATAAATCTTGTCCTCAAGATGCGAGAATTTTTCCATACCTGCAAGACCGTTCATTGCTTTCTCCCCGAAATTTTGCTGTTGTTGCGAATTGATTATGTTAATTTTTGGCGAAAACTTCAAGTTTTTATTAAACTTTTTTTCAAAATCTCTGTTTTGCACCGAATGTTTCTTCCGTTTTTCGCAAAATTTGATCGTGAACGGTTTCGACTTCCGTCTCGATCAAAGTGCGTTCATCGCTTCGATAAACAAGCCGGATAGTCAGCGAGCGTTCGGCGTCCGCGATGCCTTTGCCTTCATACACATCAACGAATTGGATCTTTTTCAAAAGCTCAAAGCCCTGTGTTTCAACTGCTTGTTTGATTTCCGCGAAAGAAACGGTCCGTTTGACAAGCAACGAAACATCGCGTTCGACCGAAGGATAAACTGAAAGCGGTTGATATAAAACCGTCTGCTCTTTTTCATTTAAAACGGTCTGCAAATCTAGTTCGGCGACAAAAACAGGTTGACGGAATTTATAACTGTTGGCGATTTCATCATTCAAGCGTCCGATTGTGCCGACCGCTTTGCCGTTCAGCATAATTTCTGCCGATTGTCCTTTGCGAAGGTGTTTAACGTCTTTCGCCGCAAATTCAAGATTCGGCGCGTTGGTCGCGTCAATTGCGCTTTCGAGTGCGCCTTTCGCGTCGTAAAAATCAAATTCCCGAATCGTCATCGCTTTGTTTTCAAAAACTTCGCTGCCGGTCAAAACCAGCGCGAGAAGTTCGCGTTCGTTCGGTAAATCATTCTCTTTAGACGAAGCCGAAAAGACTTTGCCGATTTCATAAAGTCTTAAGTTTCTGTTCTGAAAATTGAGATTAGTACGAACCGCGTCCAACAAACCTGAAAGTAAGCTGGGACGCATCCGAACCGCACCTTCGATGATCGAATCCTTCAGGGTGACAAATTTTTCATCCAAGGTTTCGTGAACAAATTCAGGAATCAGCGCGAACGTGTCGTCGGTTTTAGAATCAATAAAACTATACGAGATCGCTTCGTCAAAACCGAGATTTGAAAGCGTTTGGCGCAGATGAAATTTCCGTGTTTCATTTGGCTGATATTCGCCCGCGCCGAAAGCCGGCGGCAATTCTTCGCCGATATTGTCATAGCCGACAACACGCGCTACTTCTTCGACAAGATCTTCTTCAATCGCCAAATCGTGCCGCCACGTCGGAGCGGTAAAGATTCTGGAATCAGGATTGATTTTCGAACTTACGCCCAAAGAATTCAAAATCCTTAAGATTTGTTCAAATTTAACGTCTAAGCCTGTTAATCTTTTAAGGGCAAATTGAATATCTTTCGATTCGATTTCGTTTGGAGTGAATTTTGTCGGATAAACGTCAACAAAATCTTCGGCATTTCCGCCGGCGAGTTCGCAGATCAATTCAGTTGCCCGATTCGATGCGCGAATCAGATTTTCGATGTCAACGCCGCGCTCGAAATGATGGCTCGCTTCGGTCGAAAGTTTTAAGTTTCGGGAAGTTTGGCGAATTGATTCACGTTTGAAATAAGCAACTTCGAGTAAAACGTCGGTTGTTTCCTCCGTAATGCCCGAATCAAAGCCGCCCATCACTCCGCCGACCGCGACCGGTTTTTCCGCGTCGCAGATCGCGAGCATTGTTTCGTCTAATTTGCGTTCGACTTCATCCAAAGTCTTGATAGATTCGCCGTTACGCGCGCGACGGACAACGATCCGGTTGCCCGCCAATTTATTCAAATCAAACGAGTGCATCGGTTGTCCGAGTTCGTGCATCACGAAATTAGTGATGTCTGCGACATTATTGATCGAACGTTCACCGACAGCTTCAAGACGCTTAACCAACCATTCGGGCGACGCACCAATTTTGACACCGCGAATAATCCGCGCCGTAAAGCGATGGCAAAGGTCAGCGTCTTCAATCGTCACGAGTCGAGAGTCGAGAGTCGAGAGTCGTGTCTCTTCGGTCAAATCCGCAATCCGCAATCCGCAATCCAAAATCACGTTGATTTCACGCGCCACGCCGAGATGCGAAAGACAATCGCCACGATTCGATGTCAGGTCAATATCAAACACAAAATCGTCGCCGAACGCGTGAATGCCTTCGACCGCCAAACCGGCGTCCGTCAATTTCTTCGCCAACTCAGCGGGCGGCAAACTTATTTCAACCAAATCTTTCAGCCAGTTGTAACTGATATTCATAAACTAAACACCAACTCCAAAACCCGTATAAGGTCGTTTATATGGCGGATGAAACGCCAAAACAATATCTTCTTTCGGAACTCCTTTTTCGAGTAAATCTTCAATAAAATCGTAATCGGTCATATTTTGCTGAATCCATATCTGACCGTCTTTAATGTCAATATGAATCGGACTACCGAAGGTTCGTTTCAAATCTTCCCAACCGACAAATAAAACCTGATAATGATCGTTTGTTGTATCAAAAATTACTTGTGTTTCAAATTCATCGGCTTTGTCTTCACCCAAACGACGCGGACGCGCAAATTCGGTTAAAATTTCTTGGATGTATTGACGATATTTGGCTACTTTATCCATTGTTCAAGCTCCTCTTTCTTTGCATTATAAACGATTAGCCTTAAATTATGTCTTTGCACGGAGGCAAGAATAAATTCGTCCTGAAAAAAAGTTTGATAGGTATCGAGTGGAACAGCTAAAAACAACATTCGTTCGGGTTCTTTGAGATTAAGCGCAGCTTGATAATTAAGATATTGTCCGAGCGCGGTATGAAACTCTGACAACACCGACTTTCCGGCAAAACTTTTTATTTCGACCGCAATTTTCTCTCCGTCTTTTTCCGCCGCTAACATTTTTTCTGCGCCCAAATCAATATAAACATCAACTTTTAAACTGATTTTTAAATGCAACGGGTCGTCGGTTATCGTCCAACCGTCCTTAATCAAAGCGGATTTTACAGCATCGTGAAATAAATCTTTTTTAGGCATAATTTAATCTTCAACTCGGACACACTTTCCAAAAATCTGACATCGTTCTCGAACATAAGGCGAAAACGGTCGAGCGAATACATCAGGGCGCACATTATTTCCAAGCCAAAGCCAAAGACGAAGCCCGAAAAATCGCGCTGGTCAACGCCGGCTGCTTTGAGAACAAAATCTTTCAGTCGGTTATCACTGATATTCAGTAATTGTTTAGGTCTTTGGTCTTTGGTTTTTGGTTTTTGGAAAAAAATTGCCGATTGGCATTGAATTTCTCACCACGCCCGCTTATTTTGGTGAGTCTTGATTGAAAATCAACAGGTTTCCATCGAATAAAACCAAAAACCAAAGACCAAAAGCCAAAGACCTAAACAGTTACTTCATATTATTAATCTAAAATTTCTTAACCCTATAACCTAATCAAATTGCTTATTATAACGCAAAATGCTATAACTTACGCAAAACTGCCTTTAGTTTTATAAAATTTCAAGTAAACAAAACAACAAAATTCAGGAGGAATCTTTAGTGCAAAAAAATAAAATATTTTTTATTTTCGCAATCGTAGCGGTATTCTTTTCTTTTACATTGAGCGCATTCGCCAAAGGAAATGCCGATGTATCATTGAGTTTCGGAAAAAGCTCGTTTTTAACAACCGATGGTGTAATGGTTGATGTAACCATCACGAACAACACAAGAAGCACCATCAAATTGCTCAAATGGTATACGCCAATTGACGGTATTGAAGAGCCTTTGTTTGCCGTCAGACGCGACGGTAAAGAGGTTGAATACATCGGCGCTCATTATAAGCGTCCTCAACCCGCCGATGCCGATTATTTTCGACTGAGAGCCGGAGAAAGCATTACCAGAACTGTAAATTTGGCGGATTATTACGATTTTTCGGTGTCCGGCGAATATGCGATCAATTTTGATGTTGCTGCCTTAAAACTATTTCAAAAAGGAAGCCCCCAGATTAATCAAACCGAAGGCTTAAAATCCGGCACGGGCATTGTTTTTGTTGAAGGAAGAGCAGTGAAAATACCTGAACCGGTGACACCAGCGGCTGTTACCGGTTCGAGCAGTTTCAGTGCAAAATGCACGGCTTCAATGCAATCCAGTATTTTAACGGCTCGAAACGACGCGGCAATTTATTCGTCGAACGCTCTGAGTTATTTGCAAACCGGAACCGCCGGAGCGCGTTATACATCTTGGTTCGGCGTTTATAATGCAAGCCGCTACAGCACGGTCACGAATCATTTTTCAGCCATCAAAAATGCGATGGAAACGGCTTCGATGACGTTCGATTGCGGTTGTAAAAAACGTTATTACGCATATGTTTATCCGAATCAGCCATACACGATCTATCTGTGCAGTATTTACTGGCAAGCGCCGCAAACCGGTACGGATTCAAAAGCGGGAACTCTGGTTCACGAAACGAGTCACTTCACGGTTGTTTCCGGAACGGATGATTGGGCTTATGGACAATCAGCCGCGAGAAGTCTGGCGATCAGCGATCCGGTGAAAGCGGTTGATAATGCCGACAGTCACGAATATTTCGCCGAAAACACACCTTTCCAACCATAAAAAATATTGGAAATTAAATCAAAAAAAACTACTTGCTTAAAAATGAAAAGCAAGTAGTTTTTTGATTGAAAGTAGCGAGTTTTCCGGTTTAAGAATTTAAGGAACGTGTAAAAAATAACTTATAACAGTTTAAAAAACTTGCTCGTTTAGTAGCCGCTCTAAAGACCGCGTTGCCCGGCGGTCAAAGACCGAGCCTCTAAACGATCGTTATAAGTTATTTTTTGCATGTTCCTAAGCAATAATCTGGGGAACATTGCCTCGTGCCGTGTTTATCTGTGCACGTGTTAATCGTGTATTTGCCGCCGACGGGGAATGAGTTTGCATTAAATTTGTGTTGTCGCCCGTGTGACCGGAGCCGATCAAGGCATGACCAAGTTCATGCGCCAAGTTGATTCCCGAAATTTCTGCGGTGTGCATATGGCTCAACAAACAGGCGCGAAAACTCGATTCATAATAACCGCCAAGTATATTTCCGTCGCGGGTGATTGCCATATTGATCAAACACACGCTGAGACCGTTTCGCCCGCGATGTTGTGATAATAAATACATGATGTCGTCGCCACTGGTTAAATTCAGGTTGCTGTCAACATTTCTCAACTCGAAATCTTGCGGAGTATAAGCGCGAACGTCAAAGGAAATATTGGCTTGATTCCAGATAACATTGGTTTGTCGGAGCGAGTCTTCAAAAAATGTCTGGATCCAAACTGAAACAGAGGTTGTCCCTCGTAATTGCAGGGAGATTTGAAAAACGTCAATTGGTATATGCAGATCTGCCATAAGTATTTTTCCAATTTAGAACCGATTATTTTCTAATCTTCAATCTTGACACATTTTCCGAAAATGGAATTCGCGCTGACCCAACCGTTGATGCGCCCGCAATTGTTGCCGATCTGAAATTTTGTTCCCTGAATCGCTTTGATCAAATGCAGATATTCTGCGCCATTTAAGCAGGTAAGCATATATTTTGTAACATAATGAAAATGCGGAAACACGCTACGCTCGTAAGTGTGCCTCTTCGCCCTTACTTTGTGCGGGCTTCTGCATTATGTCATATTACTTTTGCTTACCTGCTTAAATTGCTCCAAAAATCTAACAACGTTCTCGAATATCAGCGAAAACGGTCGAGCGAATACATCACAGCAAAATCTGAAAACCTTCTTGCCCAAAATGGTCGTCGTTGGTCAAAATTTCGTTAATGTTTCTCTCTCGCATAACATTCATCGAAACACAGTCAGTAAGGCTGTAACCTTTATCCAGACGCGATTTGTAAAAATAAAACCCTTCGATAAATTGAGCGGAAGAACACGGAATAATTTCTATTTTCTTATTCACGAGCAGATAATTTATTGATTTTGTAACATAATCCTTTATATCAACGCGAAACTCGCAAAAGTAATTCAGAACTTCGATTAAAACTAATTCGGTTGTTACCTTTTGCACATTGCCAATTTGTTTTTCGACTTCCAAAGCCTTTTCGTGTAATTGGTCGCGCTTATTGAAAACTCCAACAAAATCGCTTGTATCTACAAAGATTTCTTTCATCTTGTCTTTTTCTTATGACCATAAAGATAATGGTCAACATTGATTGCGCCGTCCGGCGGCAATTCGTCCCACGCTTCATTCGGAACTTCTTCGGCAAATTGTTTTACCATTTCCCAAATCGTTTGGTGTTGAGTTTCTTGCGAAATTTCCTCGTCTTCCAAAGTTTCAGCATATTCCAAAATTTTCTGCTGTTTTTCAGGCGAAAAAGTGTGAACCTTTTCGATAATTGTTTGTTCCAGATTTGTCATAAAACACCTTGCTGTTTGTTATTTTACCTGAATTGCTCCAAAAATCTCACGTCGTTCTCGAACATCAAACAACCGCAAAACCTGTGTATTGTCTTTTATAAGCCGGATGTAATCCAAGTACGATGTCATCTTTCGGCACACCTTTTTCGACCAATTTTCCGGCAAAATCAACTTCGGTTGCATTGTATTGCAACCAAATTTTTTCATTTTTGATGTCAATGTGAACGGAACAACCGAAAGTTCGGTCTAATTCCCGCCAACCAACTTTAACAACTTCATAATGATCACGTTCGCTGTCGAAAATTAACTGCGTTTCGATTTCGGGGAAAGCCGATTTATTTTCGGCATATTCGGCTAAGACGGCTTTCACGATTTGACGGTAATTGTCTAATTTTCCCATTTTACAATCTCCTCTGTTATCGGTTGATAAACTATCAGTTTCAGTTTAACAAAGCGACCGGATTTTTTGACTAACGGCAATTGAAAAAAAGTATCATAAACATCTTCAGGAACAGCAAGGTATAGTTTACGGGCAGGTTCTTTCTCAGCCAACGCAATTTTATAGTTGATAAATTGACCAAGTGCAGTGTGAAATTCTGAAATTTCCGATGCTGAAATAAAACTTTTTATCTCAATTGCAATTTTTTGGTTATCTTTTTCCGCCGCCAAAATTCTTTCCGCACCTAAATCAACTGCCATATCAACGCCGCCGACTTTTAGTTCGTAAGGGTCGTGCGTTACTGTCCAACCGTCTTTAATAATGGCGTTTTTAACCGCATCGTGAAAAAAATCTCGTTTTGACATTTACTTAAATTGCTCCAAAAATCTCACATCGTTCTTGAACCTCAAACGAAAACGGTTGAGCGAATATATCAATCAACACTAAGCAACTTTCTTTTCTTTGGGAATTCGCTTTTCTTTATCTTTCACAAACGAAACAATTTTGTGATTGCTTTGGGATTGTTTTTGACGCAAATCTTCAAACATT
>JANPDZ010000229.1:0-12501 GCA_031431735.1 Acidobacteriota bacterium
CGAAATCACGCTGACGGGCGCGGCTTCGCTTTTTCACCGTTCGCAAAAATACGGCATTCAAATGGCGGTTTTTCTGCCCGCGCTGCTTTTGTGCAAAGACTGGAAGCTCCGCGCCGAGATCGTCCAAAAGAAAGGCAAAAATCTATTTTTTGAATTAACGAGTGAACAAACTGAAATCGTTTCAAACCGTTTCGACGAACCGCCATACGAAAATCCCGACATTAAAAAACTTCTGAAAAATTGGGAAAAACTCGCCGGCGATTGGCAATTAAAGCAAAACCGCGAAGTGATTGATTTGGGCAAAACGGCGTTCGTGCCCGATCTGGTCCTAATCGCGCCCGACGGCGCAGAGGTTTATCTCGACATTTTAGGCTTTTGGACACCGAAAATTTTGCAGAAACGGCTCGCCGAATTTGAGTCGGCAAACTTTCGGAAATTCATCATCGCGGCATCGCAGGAACTGCGCGGCAGCCGCGAAGAACCGCTCTGGGAAAGCCCCAACGTGATCTTTTACAAAACAAAGATCGAGCCGCTTCTTTTGATCGAAACGGCTGAAAAACTGAATCGGATAACCTGAGAGGAAAGTCCTGAAAATTCTGCCCTTAAACTATTGACTATTTACTTTTATGATTTTCTCGGTGGCACCGATTTTTTTCAGAATTTGCTGGGTTTCGATTTCGTTTGCGACGCGCGGCGTGCTGTAATTTTCAACCACGACCGGAATCAATTCGATCTGTTCGACACGCGTCGCGGAATTCGTGGGAATGGAAGATTTTCGGCTCTGCAAGGTGATTTTCAGCGTTAGCCCTTCTTTTGTGTCGCGGCTCCATTCCTGGTCAAAGATAAAATTGCCGAGCGAATAGAAAATATATTTGTCTTTATACTGCTCAAAAATTTGCGCCCAATGTGGATGCGCTCCGATCACAATGTCTGCGCCGTAATCAATTGCGGCACGCGCAAAATCAATCTGCGGTTGATGCGGACGACGCGTGTATTCGACGCCGGCGTGCATCGTCGCGACGATAAAATCTGCTCCGTCGGCGCGTAACTGTTCGATTGCTTTTTTGAGTCTGTCTTTGTCTTCAAACCGCGCCACATACTCGTTACGCGCCACGCCGCCGTCGTTTACGGAAGCGTATGACGCACCGACAAAGCCGATCTTGACACCTTTGACCTCGAGAATTTTCGGCTGCCAGGCTTCGTCGAGATTGTCGCCGGTGCCCATAAATGTAAAACCGTTTTCGCCCAAAACCTTTCGCGTGTTCCGCAAACCGTTTATTCCCTGGTCAAGCGCGTGATTGTTGGCGAGATTGAGAACTTTAAAATTATAAGTCTTTAATCCGGCAATGTCGGTCGTTTTCATATTAAAAACAAGACCTTTCCCGATGATATTATCCCGGCCGGAAATCGGAACTTCCAGATTGCCGAAGTTGAAATCAGTCGAGAGGAAAATACTTTCCATTTTTTTGAACGGCGCAAGCGGACTGCCGGCGCGGACAATTGCGCTTGCCACACCTCGCGAAATCATTATATCGCCGACAGCAAGAAAAGTTACACGGTTTTCGGTAATTGTTTCCGGCGCTTTGTTTGCCAGATTAGCGGTTGGCGATGTCGGACAGCCGGAAGCCAAAATGATGAGCAAGCCCAAAATGAACGCGGCAGTAAAACGGAATTGAAAATGTTTCATATAACAAGCGAATGCTAAAAAAATTGCTAACGTAAATTGCGAAAAAACCACAAAAAATTTTACTAAAATAGCTTTTGTTTAGACGAAGACTTTTTATACTGTAATTGGACGGCAAAGTCAACAAACTTCGAATCTTTTAATGAATGGGTTTCGATATTTCAGCTGTCTTTTTAATGTCCGGTTTTCAATTTCTTCAATCGTTCCAATCTATTCGGACGAGGAATGTTTTTACTAATCTTGATAAAAAAGTAAGGTTTTGATAGTCTTTAATTTAAATTGATTGAAATAAGGGTTTCGAGGGATTAAAATAGATGAAAATTTCAGCGCAGGAAGAATATGGACTACGTTGTTTGGTGCAGCTTGCGACTTTGGACGAGGGTCAAAGCCTGACGCTGCCGCAAATTGCTGAACGCGAAGGCATTTCGCAGGCAAACGCGGGTAAATTGATGTGGCTTTTGAACAAAGCCGGATTTGTTACGGCAATCCGCGGCACGAAAGGCGGCTATAGTTTGGCGCGGGCGGCGGTCGAGATTCATTTGAACGAGGTTATCAAGGTTTTGGATGAAGACGTGTTGAATAAGCATTGCGAAAGCTACACGGGCGTGCTCGATTCGTGCGTTCACAAAGGCGATTGCGGAATTCGTCCCGTCATTGTCGGGCTACACGAAATCGTCGAAAACGCGCTTTCGCAGATCACTTTGGCGCAGCTTGTCGGCACGGAAGCGAAAGTTGATGAAAGATTTCATCGAATTCAAGGCATTCACCGCACAATCGAGCCGCAGAGAATCGGCAATAACTAACATTTGAAGTAAAAAAATATGTCAACAGCAACAGAATTATTAGCAAACAGAGAATATAAATACGGATTTACGACCGACATCGAAACGGAAACGATCGCCAAGGGTTTGTCGGAAGACACTGTGCGTCTTATTTCATCAAAGAAAAACGAACCCGAATGGCTGCTGGATTTTCGCCTTAAAGCCTATCGCCGCTGGCTCGAGATGACGCCGCCCGACAATTGGGCAAACTTCGATTATCCGGGCATTGATTTTCAAAACATCAGTTATTACAGCGCACCGAAACAAAAGGTGAAAAAAGCGAGTCTCGACGAAGTTGATCCCGAACTCTTGAGAACTTTTGAAAAACTCGGAATTCCGCTGACCGAACAAAAAATGCTTGCGAACGTTGCGGTTGATGCGGTTTTCGATTCGGTTTCGGTGGCGACGACCTACAAGAAAAAACTGCTCGAAGCCGGCGTCATCTTCTGTTCTTTTACGGAAGCGGTCGCCGATTATCCCGAACTGATCCAGAAATATCTCGGCTCGGTCGTGCCTGTTTCGGACAATTATTACGCCGCGCTCAATTCGGCGGTTTTCTCTGACGGTTCGTTTGTTTTTATCCCGAAAGGCGTTCGCTGCCCGATGGAACTTTCGACTTATTTCCGCATCAACACGCAAGATTCAGGACAGTTTGAACGGACGTTAATTGTTGCTGAAGAAGGCGGTTATGTCGCATATAATGAGGGCTGTACGGCCCCTCAGTTTGATACGAATCAGCTCCACGCGGCGGTTGTCGAACTGGTTGCATTGGACGATGCCGAGATCAAATATTCGACCGTTCAAAATTGGTATGCGGGCGATGAAAACGGTAAAGGCGGAATTTATAATTTTGTGACGAAACGCGGCGCGTGTCGCGGGCGCAATTCAAAAATTTCGTGGACACAGGTTGAAACCGGCTCGGCGATCACCTGGAAATATCCGTCGGTGATCTTGCTGGGCGACAATTCGATCGGCGAATTTTATTCGGTCGCGCTGACGAACAACGCGCAGATCGCCGACACCGGAACGAAGATGATCCATATCGGCAAAAACACCAAATCAACGATTATCTCGAAAGGAATTTCGGCGGGAAAATCGAATAATTCGTATCGCGGTCTGGTCAAAATAATGCCGAAAGCCGACGGCGCACGCAATTATACGCAGTGCGATTCGATGCTCATCGGCGGAAAATCGGAAGCGAACACTTTTCCGTATATCGAGGTGATGAACGCGACCGCCCGCGTCGAACACGAAGCGACGACTTCAAAGATCAGCGAAGAACAGCTCTTTTATCTCCAACAGCGCGGCATCTCGCAGGAAGACGCCGTAAGCTTGATTATCAACGGTTTCTGCAAAGAAGTTTTCCGCGAGTTGCCGATGGAATATGCGGTCGAAGCAACGAAACTGTTGGGATTGAAATTGGAAGGAAGTGTTGGCTAAGGCAAAAGTAAAAAGGCAAGATTATGAAGCCAATTTCATTGATTCTGATAATCTTTTTAACGATTAGTTTTTCTCAGAATGCGTTTGCCCAGCAAACTTTTAAAGTTGGATTTATTGAAGGCGAATATAACGTGGGTTGCGGCGATCAAATTTGGTTGGCGACAAACAAAAAGCAAAGCCAAGATGAAGAAGTGATTTTCAATACGTGTAGTTCAAAAGGCTTGATTAATATCAACGGGCGCGATGTTGAATTAAAAAGGTCAGGTGGTTATTTAGCTGACAAAAATTTTAAAGTCGGGCGAGGTGGTTATGAAATTTGGAAAAGTAAAAACATAACCGTTCGACTTGACTATATTTTTACCTGGTTATGTCCGCCGAAAGATGAACAATGCGAAGTCTATAAATACAAAGGCATTTTAGACATTAATTACAACGGAAAACGCAGAAAAGTTAATGTTGTAGGTTTTGGTGGAACTTAAAAAGATAAGTCTGAATTTAAAAGAATTATGAATTTAGCAATCGAACTTGAACAAGAAACGGACGGACGCTGGATTGCCGAAATTGATGAATTGAACGGCGTTTTGGTTTACGGCGAAACGCGCGAAGATGCGATTACAAAAGTTAAAACATTGGCTTTGCGCGTGATTGCCGATCGTTTGGAAAACGGCGAGAGTTTACCGCAACAAGTCGAAAGTTTAATTTTTCAATCGGTATGAGCAATTGGAAATCCGCGAAAGCCAAACGAGTTTTAGCCGCATTAGAGAAAATCGGGTGACAAATTAAACGGCAAAAAGGTTCACATAAAACTTTATCGCGGGAAGATTGGGCAGATTATGTTTTTGCGTTTCACGATGGAGAAGAAATCGGCTCGAAAATGATGTCGAGAATTGCGAAGAAAACCGGATTGAAACCGGAAGATTTATAAAATGAATTTAGCTTCAGCTGAGAAGGAAAAAATTGTCGAGATTTGCAAGCGCAATGATATTTCGTATTGTGCATTGTTCGGTTCGTTTGCACGCGGCGAAGCGGATGAAAACAGCGATATTGATTTGCTCGTCCGGTTTTCAAAGCCGATTGGTTGGAAGTTTTACGGAATCGCTGAAGATTTGGAAGACGCTTTGGGCAGAAAAGTTGATTTGGCGACCGAAAATATGCTCAACAAATACATCCGCGAAAGCGTTTTGCGTGATTTGAAGGTAATTTATGAAGAAACCGAATGATGCCGACTGTTTGAAACATATTTTGGATGCGATTGAGAAAATTGAAACTTATTTATTGGGGTTCGATTTGGAAATGTTTAAGCGAAATGACCTAACAATTGATGCGGTTGTGCGAAATATCGAAATCATTGGTGAGGCGACAACCTGTTTGGACAGAGGTTTGAAAGCGAAATACCCAAACGTCGAATGGCGTTTTGCAACCGCTATACGCAACCGTTTGATTCACGGCTATTTTGATGTTGATGCGGAAATTATTTGGAATACGATTCAAAATGATTTACCCGCTTTCAAGACGGAAATTGGAAAAATTTTGGAGAATTTGAATTGAAGAAAATCAATTTACCAAACGCGTCCGAACCGGTCGGGCATTATTCGTCAGCCGTTGTGCATAACGGCTTAATTTTTGTGTCGGGGCAGCTTCCCCGCGATGCCGTGACAGGCAAAGTCGAAACGGGCGCGATTGAGGCGCAGACGGAGCTTGCGCTCAGAAATGTCGAAGCGATTTTGCAGGCATCGGGCAGCGATTTGAATCACGTTTTGCAATTTACGATCTACGTTTCGGAGATGGAACTTTGGGACAATGTGAACGCGGTTTATGCGCGGATATTGGGCGACCATAAACCGGCACGGGCGATTGTTCCGGTTAAGGATTTGCATTTCGGGACGAAGATCGAGATTCAGGCGATTGCGGCGGTCAAAGATTAACCACTACGATGGATTTTCAAATTTTAATATCGAACCTGACGAATCCGACGTTGCTGTTTTTTGTTCTCGGTATTTTTGCGGCAATCGTTAAAAGCGATCTCGAAATTCCCGAGGGCAGTGTTAAATTTATTTCGCTATATTTGCTCTTTGCGATCGGTTTCAAAGGCGGGCAGGAACTCGCGCACAGCCCGTTCAGCATTGAGATTCTTTACTCGCTCATTTTCGGACTCGTGATCGCATCGCTGATTCCGCTTTATACGTTTTTTATTCTGAAACGAAAGCTCAGCGTCAGCGACGCGGCGGCGGTCGCGGCGACTTACGGTTCGGTCAGCGCGGTCACATTTGTTGCGGCAACCGGCTTTTTGGAAGCGCAGAAAATTGCTTTTGGCGGCGAAATGGTTGCAGTTATGGCTTTAATGGAATCGCCCGCAATCATCGTCGGTGTGATTCTGATGATGCGTTACGACAAAGAATCCGAAGGCGGAAATGTAAAAAACATCATTCAGCATTCCTTTACCAACGGCAGTGTGTTGATGATCTTAGGCAGTTTGGTGATCGGATTGATCGCCGACACAAAACAGGCCGAAGGCATCAAACCCTTTACGACCGATATTTTTAAAGGCTTTTTGGCGATCTTTTTGCTCGAAATGGGAATGGTCACGGCAAGAAGATTTGCGGCTTTCAGAAAATACGGCTGGTTTGTGACCGGTTTTGCGATCCTGATTCCGGCGGTCAACGGCTGTCTCGCGGCTTTGGTCAGCGGATTGATAACCCAAAATGTCGGCAACCGATTTATTTTCGCAATTTTAGCGGCGAGCGCGTCGTATATTGCCGTTCCCGCCGCGATGCGTCTTGCGGCGCCGAAAGCCGATCCCGGTCTTTATATTCCGATGGCTTTGGGCGTGACGTTTCCCTTTAATATCACGGTTGGAATGCCTTTTTATTATGCAATAGTTAAAAATACAGGATTTTGAAACAAATGAAACTAACGATTTATCAGGTTGACGCATTTGCAAAGGAAGTTTTTAAGGGAAATCCGGCAGCGGTTTGTCCGCTTGAGAGTTGGATTGATGCCGAATTAATGCAGCGCATTGCACTTGAAAATAATCTTTCGGAAACAGCATTTTTCGTTAAAAAGAAAGATTTCTACGAACTGCGTTGGTTCACGCCGACATTTGAAATTGACCTTTGTGGACACGCGACGCTGGCAAGCGCTTTTGTGATTTTTGAAATTCTGGGCTCGGACGAAAAAGTTTTGAAATTTCAGACGAAAAGCGGACTCTTGACGGTCGAGAAAGAAGGCGATTTATTGATGTTGGATTTTCCGTCGCGTCCGCCGGCCGCGTGTGAAACGCCGCACGGTTTAATTGAAGCCATCGGCAAAGCGCCGAAGGAAATTTTAAAATCGCGCGATTACTTTTTAGTTTATGAAACCGAACAGGAAGTTTTGGACATCAATCCGAATTTTACGGAGCTGTTGAAAATTCCGACACACGCTGTCATTGTGACGGCAAAAGGCGAAACGTCGGATTTTGTTTCACGCTTTTTCGCGCCCGAAGTCGGTATTTTTGAAGATCCCGTAACGGGTTCGGCTCATTGCAATTTGATTCCGTATTGGGCTGGAAAACTTGGTAAAACCGAACTTTTCGCCAGACAAGTTTCGGCGCGCGGCGGCGAATTGTTTTGTGAATTGCGCGGCGACCGTGTGAAAATCGGCGGTAACGCGACGCTTTATTTGAAGGGCGAAATTTATATTTGAGGAATTATTAAAAATGTTATTGGAAATTAAAGATTTACACGCCGGTATCGAAGGCAGAGAAATTTTAAAAGGCTTGAATTTGACGGTCAAAAGCGGCGAAGTTCACGCGATCATGGGGCCGAACGGTTCGGGCAAATCAACTTTGGCAAAGGTTTTAGCCGGACATCCGACGTATGAAGTTTTGTCGGGCGAGGTTTTGTTTGAAGGCAAAAATTTGCTCGAACTCGAACCTGACGAACGCGCGCGCGAAGGCATTTTTCTCGCGTTTCAATATCCGGTCGAAGTTCCGGGCGTTTCGAATTCGCAGTTTTTGCGGCTTGCGTATAACGAAAAGATGAAGCATCACGGACTCGAAGAACTCGATCCGCTCGAATTCAACGATTATCTGACCGAAAAAGCAAAGATCGTCGAGATGGACAAATCGTTTTTCAAACGTTCGGTCAACGAAGGTTTTTCGGGCGGCGAAAAGAAACGCAACGAGATCTTGCAGATGGCGGTGCTTGAACCCAAACTCGCAATTTTGGATGAAACCGATTCGGGTTTGGATATTGACGCGCTGCGAATCGTTGCCGAAGGCGTCAATAAACTTCGCAATTCGGAAAACGGAATTATTCTCGTGACGCATTACCAACGGCTTTTGAATTACATCGAGCCTGATTTCGTACACGTTCTCGCGGGCGGACGAATCGTCAAAGAAGGCGGCAAAGAACTCGCGCTCGAACTCGAAGAAAAAGGCTATGATTGGGTCAAAGCGGCGACGAAATAGATGAAAATTGTTTTCCCTTTGTATGTTTTGAAACGGATGATTGAACGCAACATCAGCGTTGAAAATGTTCGTGCCGTTTTGGAAAACGGCGATATAATTGAAGAATATAAAGCAGATGTACCGCCGCGTTATTTGGTTTTTGATTGGATTGATGCTAGACCTTTGCACGTTGTTGCCGAAGCTGATGCGTTGACCGGGGAAACGACTGCTGTAACTGTTTATGAACCGAGCCGCAAACATTGGAAAAGCGGTTTTCGAGAGAGGAAAAAACTATGATTTGTTTAGTTTGCAAGCATCGAAAAATGGAACAAGGAACGACTATTTTGCCGATTGAGCGGGATAACGAAATCTTGCTGATTACTGATATTCCCGCGCAAATTTGTGGCAACTGCGGTGAAGCATATATTGAAGAAAATACTTCAATTGGCGTTCAAAATTTGGCAAATAAAAGGCTTTCGGGCGAAATCAGTTATGCTGATTCATCAAAACAACGAAAAGTTTCAGTTTTACTTTATGCCGCTTAAGAAAAAATGGATGAAATTTTACGTATAATTCTGCCGTTATATTTGCTGGCGTTTTTCGGCATCGCGTTTGTTTGGCGTTCTGTTTTGGTGTGGAAACGCACGGGCATCAATCCGTATGTGGTTGGTAAAACCGACAAACCGATTGATTTTATCGAAAACATTTATCCGGTGCCGTTGGTGATTTTGGTGATTGTGACACTTATTTTTGCAATTTTCCCAAGCGTTTATCAATATGCGACACCGATTGTTTGGCTTGAAAACTTAATTGTAAAGATTGCCGGACTTGTTTTGATGGCGATTGCCTTGATTTGGACAGCAACCGCGCAGATGCAGATGGGCAAATCCTGGCGCATCGGGATTGATGAAGAACACAAAACCGAACTCGTTGAAAAAGGACTTTTTACGGTTTCGCGCAACCCGATCTTTTTTGGAATGCGAATGGCTCTTTTCGGATTTTTTCTGACGCTGCCAAATGCGTTCACGCTTTTAGCAGTTGTTTTAGCCGATGTGCTGATGCAGATTCAGGTGCGACTTGAAGAAGAATTTTTGAGAAATTCGCACGGCGAAAAATACGAAGAATTTTGCCGAAATGTGCGCCGTTGGATTTAAGATTAAAAGATTTTTATATGACTTTAGCAGTGAAAGAAACAATTTATAAACAGGGTTTTCAAACGAATTTGGAAATCGCGGATCAGCCCGAATGGCTCAAAGATTTGCGCGAAAAGGCGTTTGAATATTTTACGGAAAACGGTTTTCCGACTCCGAAAGATGAAGAGTGGAAATATACAAACGTCGCTTCACTTCCGATTTCAAATTTCAAATTTCAAATTTCAAATTTGGGAGATGAAGCTGAAAATATCGGGCTTTTGAAAGAGTTTAATTACGAGAGAAACGGTTTTGCGGCGTTAAATATGGCGTTTGCAAATATCGTTGTAGTGACAATTCCGAAAGAAACTTCGGTCGAAAAGCCGATCGAATTTAATTTCACGGCGGACGAAAATACGGCGATTTTTCCGCATATTTTGGTAATTGCCGAAACAGGAAGCAAGGCGACGATCATCGAAAATTACGAATCGGGCGGGAAGAGTTTTACCGATTCGGCGATTCAGATACTGGTTGAAGACAACGCAAATTTGACGCATTATCGCGTTCAGAGAGAATCGGCGGAAAGCTATCACATCGGCACGACCGAAGTTACTTTAAAACGCGGAAGTCTTTATAATTCAACAAATATCAATCTTGGGGCGAAACTGTCACGCCACGATGTTCATCTGAAATTTACTGCGACGGGAGGCGAAGCGTTTGTTGACGGACTTTATATGTTGTCGGGCACACAGCACGCCGACACGCATTCGACAATTGACCACACGGTTCCGAATTGCATTTCTCATCAGAGCTACAAAGGCGTTCTGAACGACAAATCGCGAGGCGTTTTTAACGGCAAAGTTTTCGTCCGCGAGAACGCTCACGGAACAAATGCACAGCAATCGAACAAAAATCTGTTATTATCTAATGATGCGCGTGTTGACACAAAACCGCAACTCGAAATCTTTAACGACGATGTAAAGTGCGCTCACGGTGCAACGGTCGGGCAATTAGAGGAAGAAGAGTTATTTTATCTGCTGAGTCGCGGCTTGAACGAGTCGTTGGCGCGTAATCTTTTAACGTATGGTTTTGCTGAGGAAATTGTCAATAAAATTGAGATCGAATCAATCAAAAAACAGTTGGACGAAGCAGTGTTGAATCGCTTGAACGCGAATTTGGAAATGTAAAAAATTATGAGAATCAGAACAAATTTAATTATTGAAGAAGACTTGTTGAAAAAAATTGACGCAATCGCCGGAGAAAAGCATAAACGCGCCGCCGTCATCGAAACCGCCTTACGCGAGTTTATTGCGCGGGAAGAAATCAAGGAAGCGAATAATCCGAAACCGGAAACGGTCGCCGAAAAAGCCGGTTCGGGAAATAAACGCAGCGGTGTCTGATCGGTGCGCTTTGAATCGTTTGAACGCAAAGTTTGGAGGCGTAAAGTTATGCAAAATGTCAGAACAATCGAGCCTTTAATTTCAATCTATGACCTCGAAGTGTTGCCCGATGACGGCAAAACTTACGAGTTATTTGAAGGAGAACTGAGCGTGGCAAAAGCACCGTCATTAAAACATCAGGAGTTGATTACAAATTTTTCAATAATTTTAGGCAGTTATTTGTGGCAGAATCCGATCGGACAAATTTGGGTTATGCCGGGCGTGATTTTTGATGAATACAACAGCGCGATTCCTGATCTTGTTTTTATTGTCAAAGATCGGATTCCGCAAATCGCTGCGGGCATCCACATTGTCGGTGCGCCGGATTTGGCGATTGAAATTATGTCGCCGGGAACGGAAAACGTCCGCCGTGATCAGATTGTCAAACGTCAGACTTACGCAAAATTCGGCGTCAAGGAATATTGGGTGGTCGAACCAATCGTCGAAGTCATCGAAATTTCGCGCCTTCAGGGAAACATTTTGGCTTCGGTCGGAGCTTTTAGAAACGACGATAAAATTGAATCGCCGCTTTTGCCGGAGTTTAGTTTTATGGTGAAGGACGTTTTTAGGAAATAGCTTTGAATCGTTTGAAAGCGAGTTTGAAAGCGTAATTTGAGGTAAAAATTATGAGCGAAATCTTAACAATGGAAGAAATTGAGAAAAAATTCGACGGCGAATGGGTTTTGATCGAAGACGTTGAAACTGATGAAAGGCTTGAAGTTTTGCGCGGCAAAGTTACTTATCACGGGAACGACAAAAACGAACTGCATCGTCGTGCTATGAAATCTAAAACAAAGCGTTTTGCTTCGCTTTTTATCGGCAGACCTGATCCGAAGATGGAATTTTTACTGGTTTTTGAAAAGAACTGAATTTTATGAAGTTCTTTTTCAAAGCCGACTACGGTTTAGTCTATGTTCGCGTGGAGGTTTCGCACGGCGACAGAGAAGCGATTTTAAATCTTGCGCTTGATACGGGCGCCAGCGCGACGATAATTTCCGCTAGAAAGTTAATCGAAATTGGATGTGATTTGGCTACACCGGAAGACGAGATTTATATCACCACGGGAAGCGGTTTGATATTCGTTCCTAAAATTACGGTTGAAAAATTAACAGCGTTGGGGAAAACAAAAAATAATCTTGTCGTCATCGCGCACGATTTACCGCCAACTGCAAGCGTTGACGGCGTTTTAGGTTTGGATTTTCTACGCGAGAATGTTTTGACCATTGATTTTAGGCAAGGCGAAATTGAATTGAAATAAAACGGGTTTGAATCGTTTGAACGCAAATTTGGAGGCATAAAAAATGGGTTTAACTTACATTGATGGAAAAGTAAAAGGTGTGAATGAAGTTGAAAAAACCATCAATTTCTTGGTTGATAGCGGTGCAAGTTATACGCTTTTGGATAAAGAAACTTGGGAAAGTCTTGAGCTTAAACCAAAGAAAATTTTAACATTTACGCTTGCCGATGGAACAAAGATTGAACGTGCCGTGAGCGAATGTCAGATTGAAATTTTGGGTGATGAATTTCATACGCCGGTCATTTTAGGTGAAGAAGGCGA
>JANPDZ010000230.1:0-12121 GCA_031431735.1 Acidobacteriota bacterium
ATTCCCGATCGAATCGAAACCGGAACCTTTATCGTCGCGGCGGCGATCACGGGCGGCGAACTCGAAATCAAAAATTGCGCACCCGAACATTTGACGGCAGTTATCGAAAAATTGCGCGGTGCGGGCGTTGTCATCGAAGAACTCAATCCGACGACGCTTTTGGTGAAATGCGGAGAAGGCGGTTTGACGGCAATAGACGTAACGACTGAACCGCATCCGCTTTTTCCGACCGATATGCAGGCGCAATATATGGCCTTGATGACACAATCCGAAGGCGTTTCGACCGTTACCGAAACGATTTTTGAGAATCGTTTTATGCACGCTTCGGAGCTTATCCGAATGGGCGCGAAAATCGAGATTTCGGGCAATACGGCGCGTGTTCACGGTAAAACACAGCTTTCGGGCGCACCTGTTTTGGCTTCTGACTTACGCGCTTCGGCATCGCTCGTTTTGGCGGCACTCGCAGCCAGCGGCGAAACTCTGATTGACCGCGTTTATCATATTGACCGCGGCTACGAAACCATCGTCAAAAAACTCGGCAAGGTCGGTGCGCAAATCGAACGCCTGACTGATAATCTGGCAATGTCGGCGGAAGAGGTTTAAGGCAAAAGGTAAAAGGTAAAAGATAAAAAATTTCCCGCTTAAAATAAACATTTCAGGTAAGGACGCTTGTAATCGGTCAGTAAAAAGTTAAGAAAAAGAATTTTGCCCGCGAAATACGCGAAATGGTGCGAAAAAAAGAAATTAAATTAAATTTATTTTCAATGTTCTTTTGTTTTTTAGCGAATTTCGCGTATTTCGCGGGCAAAAAACAGTTTGACCGTAAACTTTTTGCTGTAACTCTTTACTGAGGTATTACGGACGCTTTGATTTTTTCCTTTTTACTTTTGCCTTTTGCCTTTATACTTTTATCTTTTGCCTTTATAATAACCATTCCGATATGAAAGAAAACTGTCTTTTTTGCAAAATCGTTGCGGGCGAAATTCCGTCCGCAAAAGTCTATGAAGATAAAATTTGCGTTGCTTTCGACGATATTAGTCCGCAGGCTCCGACGCACGTTTTGATAATTCCCCGCGAGCATTTTGCGTCGCTTGATGAGGCTCACCCGAGTCAGAAAGAAATGCTCGGACATCTGCTTTTGACGGCTGCTGAAATTGCCCGCGAAAAAGGTTTTGCCGAAGACGGCTACCGTGTGGTGATCAACACCAACGCGGACGGCGGACAGACGGTTTTTCATATTCACGTTCACTTGCTCGGCGGTCGTCCATTTATTTTTCCGCCGGGCTAAAATTATTACAAACAAAGCGCGAATTTTTTGCTTCTAAGGGTCGAAAGTTTTTGACAATCAACTATTAGGATAATTTTAAATGAGAAAATTTTTTGTCGTTCTATTATTAACTTGGTTAGGTATTCTGCAATTTGGTTGCGGCGGAAAATCCGCGAACACGAATCAGACAAATTCTAATTCGCAACCAACACAAACACCAACAGCGAATACTAATTCAAACACACAGGCACAATCAACGCCTTTGCCGGAATTTTCCGATGCCGACACGGCTTTTGCCGAGGGCAACAAACTTTTCGATGCCAACAAAACCGAGTTCGCGATTGAGGCCTACAATCAAGCCGTCAAGCTCAATCCTGATTTAGCCGAAGCCTGGTTTAAGCTCGGTGTTTCATACGCGCTGATCGAAAAAGAAAAAGAAATCGAAGCACTAAACGAAGAAGTCGAAGTTACGCCGACGCCGACGCCGGGCAAAAAAACAAAAAAAGATGCACCCGTAGTGCGAACCAGAGATTCGGAAAAAGCGTTTGAAAAAGCGGTTGCTGCTTATAAAAAGATCATTGCGAAAAATGCCAAGGACGATCTGGCTTTTTACAATCTCGGACGCTCTTACAACAAACTCAATGAAGACGAAGATGCCGAAAAAGCCCTGCGCCAGGCTGTTAAATTAAAGCCTGAAGACACGCTTTATCAAACCGAACTCGGGGCTATCTTGATCAAATTGGCAAAATATGGCGAAGCGGTCAAGGCTTTGAAAACATCTCTTGAACTCGACGCGGAAAACTCCGAGGCGGCGGAACTTCTCGAAAAAGCCGAGGCCGGAAAAAAACGCATTGATTTTAGTTCAACGCCCAAAACCCAACAACAACAGGAAAATGCGCCAAAGTCAAAACAAACTATAAAACCGGAAGATAAGGACGCGCCTGAAGCCGAGGAAAAACCTGAAAAGGAAGCAACTAAACCGGGCGACTTAAAACCCGAAAAGAAGCCTGAAAAGAAGCCTGAAAAGAAATTGGATAAAAAAGGCGACCAATAAGACCCTTGCAAAAGACCCCAATCGGCAAATCTATTAACACGATTTGCCGATTTTTTATTTGAATCTAAAATACACATCACGATTTGTATTTGTGTCAACTTGACACCAATATCATTTATCAGTTAAGAGTTAGTTGTCGGCAATTTTTCCGTCCCAATTACTTTCAGTAAATCCTTTCTATGAAAATCGAAATCGAAAGCCCCCAAACCTTTTCATTTGAACGAAAAATCAAAATGCACGAAGCCCGTGAAGCGATCATTGACCGTCTGGCGCGTGATTTGCCGACGAACATCGATCTTGAACGGTTTTTGAACGTCGTCGTTTCTGAAATCGGACGAATGATGCAGGCTGACCGCTGCGATCTTTTGCAATTAACGCCCGAAAGCGAACTTCGCATCAGCCACGAATGGCGCAAAGACGAGAGCATTCCGTCGAGTTTAGGCACGCAAATTCCGATTGACGCAGAAAAACTTGCCGAGCGATTCGATATTACAAAACCGATCGCGATCAATGACATTGCCAAGACAAAAGATGCGACCCTGAGATTTTTTGCCAAAGCACTCGAAACAAAATCGCTTTTGATCGTGCCGATCAGCCTTAACAAAAAAGTTCTCGGACTTCTTGGACTCCACGATACAAGCGCACCGCGCGAATGGTTTGACGAAGAGATCCAGTTTCTCGAATCCATCGCGCAACAGCTTGCGATCGGTTATCAATACACGAGTCTTTACGTCGCACAGGAACAGGAAACGAGAAGCACCAATGCGCTGCTCGAAATCGCCAATACGCTCAATTCGCATTCGGATTTTAAGGAAGTTTCCGCCAAGGTTTTGGAACGCGCCGTCGAACTGGTCGGCGCGGATTATGGTGCGTTGGGCGTGCTTGACGGGACGAGCAAAAAGATCTCGCTGGCATCATTTAAAACCGCGCCAAACGTCAAACCGAGCAAGGTTTTGCAGATGATCGAAACGCATAATCAATCGCTCGACATCGAACCGTTTCCCGCTCTCGGCGAAATTTTGCGCGAAGGCAAAACTTTGAAATTGATTGACACGCAATTGCCGTTTGCGGTTCGGCTGATCTTTAATTCACAACTCAACGGCAAAGCCGCGCTGGTTGCGCCCGTGAGGGTTGCCGGACAGGCTTTCGGGCTGCTCGGTTTTGTGTGGAGCGAAGAAACTGCCAAACCTTTTGCCGACCACGATGTCGCGCTGGTCGAAGGAATTTCCGACCAGATCGGCACGGCACTCGAACGCGACCAGCTTTCCGCCGAAATAATGCGGCTCAAATCACAGCTTCATCAACGGCACAGCGAAATTATCGGGCAAGCACCGACCCTTCGCCGCGCTATCGAACTCGCGCTGAATGTCGCTGATACGAACACGACCGTTTTGATTCAGGGCGAATCGGGAACCGGCAAAGAACTTCTCGCGAATCTGATTCATTACAATTCGGGACGCGAAAACAAGCCGTATATCAAAATAAATTGCGGCGCAATTCCCGAAACCCTGCTCGAATCCGAACTTTTCGGACACGAAAAAGGCGCGTTCACCGATGCCAGAAATCAGCGCAAGGGACGTTTTGAAGAATCTGACGGCGGCACGTTGTTTCTTGACGAAATCGGCGAAATGCCGCTTTCGGCGCAGGTCAAATTGCTGCGCGTTTTGCAGGACGGCGAACTGACGCGAATCGGCGGAAACGAAGTTGTCAAAACCGATGTCCGCGTTGTTGCCGCGACAAACATTGATCTTGAAAAAGCCATCGAAGAAGGAAAATTCCGCAAAGATCTCTACTATCGGTTGTCGGTTTTCCCGATCACCTTGCCGCCGCTGCGTGAGCGCGTCGAAGATATTCATCTGCTCGTTTTTCATTTTCTCGAACGATACAAGGAAAAAACCGGGCGGTTTGTTTCGGGAATTTCAAAAGAAGCCTTGCGCGCGCTGGTCAATTACGAATGGCTCGGCAATGTTCGCGAGCTCGAAAACGCGATCGAACGCGCCGTCATTATCGCTTCCGGTCGTCAGATCGAACTCGACGATCTGCCTGAAGCGATCAGCAAAAAAGCCTTTGAGATGAACGCCCAAGCCCGTCAGGAACGCGCCAAAGCCGCCAGCGAAGGACGTTCGTTAAATCTGGAAATCGAATTTCCGGCGACGATGGACGAAATCGAAAAACTGGCGATTGAAATGGCTCTCGATTACACGGCAGGCGACAAATCGCGCGCTTCAAGATTGTTAAATATTGGGCGTAAAACACTTTATCGAAAACTCGAACAATACGAAAATGGCGAGAATTAAAAATCATCTCACGATAATCTCAAAAAATCGTGACTTTTGCGCGTTATTGCATTATTTTGAAATTAATTAGGTTTTTGGTTTTTGGTCTTTGGATTTTGGTTTTATTAAACGTAACCTCGATGATTGTAAATCAAGATGTCGGAAAAAAAAGCGGGCGTGGTGAGAAATTCAAAGCCGATCTGTAATTTCTTTCAAAAAAACTAAAAATCAAAAACCAAAGACCTAAACAATTACAATTAAAGTTCCAAAGAACACTACAATATATCAGGAGTAAGATTATGAAATTGTTTGTTTCAACCGCTTGTTTATTATGTTTGTTTTTGCTGACCATTTCCGTTTTTGCTCAAAATCCGCAAATAACGCCGATGCCGACACCTTTAAATCAGCAAAAGACCGAAGAAAACGACATTATCAGAATCAGCTCGAATCTTGTTTTGGTGGATGCTTTAGTTTTAGACAAAGACGGCAAGCAAATCACGAATCTGAGCGCGGAAGATTTTGAAGTTTTTCAAGACGGAAAACTTCAAAAAATCGTTAATTTCGGCTATATCAATCTGGCGAGTGCGACCATACAAAAAAACGAGACGACAAAAACCAAATCGGACAAAAAATCTATACCTTTGCCGCCCGTCAATGTGCGTTCAAATTCAGGCCGCGTGATTACTTTCGTGATTGACGACGGAAATTGTCTGGCAACTCTGCAAGGCACTGAAACCGCCCGCGACGCGATGAAAAAATTTATCAATGAGCAAATGCTGCCCGATGATAAAGTGGCGATTTACCGGACGCGCGGCGGAAGCAGTTTGCTCCAGCTTTACACTTCAAACAAAGAAGTTCTCAACCGAATTGTCAGTAAAATCAGTTGGTTTCCGACGGCTTGCGGAAGCGCGTTCGATCGGGCAGTAAATGACTCGACATTTAAGGCACAGCGCGGCGGCGGAAGTTTTGGAAAAGGTACTTTTGAAAGCAACGAAGATAAACAAGCCCGCAAAGATAACGAAGATTATGAACGCGACAATCAAGTCGTCGGCAGCGTCGGCGTTTTGAGTTTTGTCGTCGAGCGTCTGAAAAATTTGCCGCAGAGAAAAATCGTTTTTTTTCTTTCCGAAGGAATTCAAACGCCATTCGGCAGCCGCGGTTTAGACGCTTTACGCGAAGTGTCCGACAAAGCAAGCCGTTCATCGGTAGTTATTTACACGATGAGCAATAAAGGCATGACGATTCCGGGAATGTTAACGGCGCAAGATGATATTAATCCGGGAATCACCGGCGGAACCGATCAAAGTGACGAAGTCATCCAAGATCGCAATGAAGAAGAACGCTCATTAAACAACGGTTTATCGTATCTCGCTTACACAACGGGCGGCAAATTTATCCGTAACAAAAATTTTCTCGACACCGAGATCAAAGAAGTTTTAACCAAAGAAACCGGCTATTATCTGATCGGTTATCAGCCCGAAGGCGACACTTTTAAGGGCAAAAATTTTCATAAGATCAAAGTTCGCGTCAAGCGTTCCGAACTCAAGATCAGTTCACGCAAAGGTTTTTACGGACGCGGCGAAACTGAAACCAAAACCAAAAATCGTTCGGCGGAAACACCGCTTTATCAGGCAATTGTTTCGCCCTTACAGGAAAACGGTATGGATATTCGCCTGACGGCTTTGGTTGGAAACGATTCGGCCGAAGGAAGTTTTATCCGCGCAATTTTTCACGTCAAAGGAAAAGATTTGACCTTTACGGACGAACCCGACGGCGCGAAAAAGTTCGTGCTTGATGTGGTTGCCGTGACGTTGGATGAAAAAGGCAAGGTCGCGGATGAATTTAATTACAGCTATACGGTGCGTATTCCGAAACAAGGCGTTCAAACCGTGATGCAAAACGGCTTGGATTATTCAGCCGATATGCCGATAAAAAAATCCGGCTTTTACAGTCTCCGCCTGGTCGTCCGCGATAATAATTCAAAACGTTTAGGCTCGGCAGGTGATTTTGTCGAAATTCCTGACTTAAAAAAGGGCGCGTTTTTTATGTCGGGCTTGGTAACTACTGCCATTACGAACACCGGAAAACCGCTTTTGCCGAAAAATCGTCAAACAAATTCGGCATTTGTTCCGGTTTTTATGACTTCAATTCCCTCAATCCGGCAATATCTGGCGGGCGAGGTTGTCGCTTACACCTACAACATTTTCAACGCCAAACTCGACGGCGCGACCAAACAGCCGAAACTGACGACCCAATACCGTCTTTATAAAAACGGAAAGCTTCTGGTCGAAGGTAAAGAAACGCCGGCTGATCTCGAACCTCAGCCGGATATTTCGCGGATTCAGGATTACGGATTGATGCGGCTTAATCCAAATGCGGAAGCCGGCGAATATATCTTGCAAATCGTTATCAAAGATACGATCGCCAATAAAATCGCTTCACAGTGGATTGATTTTGAAGTTATCCGGTAATTCGCACGAAAATCGCGAAATTCAAATTCCAAGTTTAGCTTCAAAAAATGATAAACTTGGACCTTTATGGACATCATCGTCGGCACGGCCGGACATCTGAAATTTTGGTAGCATTTTTGATATTTAATAACTAAAGTGAGAAAATTTATTTATCATTAAAATAATCATCTTCAGGTGGAAAATATGAAAGCAGTTAAGTTAAATGAACATCAGCAAAAACTTCGTAATGAAATTAAAAAAGAGTTAAATGAAATTCGCCAAGATATGAGCGAATATAAACTTGATAACATCACTTCAAAGATAAAAGATTTAGGAAAAAAAGCAAACAAACTTCATATTGAATTAAAGAATACAGGAAACGAGCCAAAACACCACAAATATATGTATGAAAATCGGCAGGTTTCGCCCGATACGCCAGAATTTTATGAACATGTTCATCCAGTCGAAGATTTACTTAAATTTATTGATAACCCAAATGCAAACGACGATCCGATTGACAAAACTATCGGAGAAGAATTTGAATTTCCGGTTTATTCAAGACGTTTTGGTCACGAAGACAATTACAAAATAAAACGAACGAAAGACGGATGGGAAGTTAATTATTGGGCAATTGGTGGAAACAGTGATAAAGCCGGTTACCCATATTTATTCAAAAATCTTGAGCAAGACGGCATCGAATATCCAAATAGTCTTGGGAAAAAAATGGAATGGCTATGGGAAGAGGCAAAAGAAAACGGACTTTCCAAAGATGAGGTTCAAAAAGCACTTGCCGAGTTAGCTGAATGGATTAGCGAAGTAGAGAAAAAAAGTCCTCGACAAGGCGTTTGGCAAGGTTTTTAAATGGAAGGTAAGAAAGAAAAAAAAGAACCTGAAACTATTAACAAAATAGGTGCTATTACATTCCTTGATGTTTTAGGTTGGAAAGGAATTTGGCAGAGAAAAGATAATCCAATACAAGCATTAGATAGACTTCGCGAAAGACTTCAATCTAATGCTGATGAATATAGTCGCGGTACAAATTTAGAAACAAATGTTCTGAGCATTTCAGATACGGTTGTTTTGTTAACTGAAGTTACAGTTCCTGATAATTCTAATGCTGCCTTAGAACTTCACGGACAATTATGTTCGGAAGTCCTATTTTCTTCATTGGAACAGCAAATCCCGTTGCGCGGAGCAACCGGATACGGTGAGTTTTCCGTTAATACTAAAAACAATATTTTCGTCGGCAAAGCAATTGATGAAACTGCTTCTTGGTATGAACAGTCAGATTGGATAGGCGTATTTATGACTCCATCCGCCTTTTATTCTTATGATGATAAAAAGCCAAAATGGTGGGTAAGTTATTCGCCTCCATTGAAGAAAGGAATAGTGTTTAATACTTTTGCAACTGTTTGGGCAGAAATAAAAAATGGCGAAAAAACTGTTTCGGAAATTACCAAATCATTCGTAAGAATGAGTCCGATAATTCCTGAAATAATAACAAAATTTTCTCACACTCAAAAATTTCTAAATGAAATTGAATCATTTCAGAACAATTCAAATAAACTTTGATGAAATCAATTATTGTCGGCACGGCCGGACATATTGACCACGGAAAAACCGCGCTTGTCAAAGCATTGACGGGCGTTGAGACGGACAGGTTGCCCGAAGAAAAACAGCGCGGCATTACAATTGACATCGGTTTTGCCGAACTTAATTTGGGCGATCTGCGAATCGGGTTTGTGGACGTTCCCGGACACGAAAAATTTGTCAAAAATATGCTTGCGGGCGCGAGCGGAATTGACTTGGTTGCGCTCGTCATCGCGGCGGACGAAAGCGTCATGCCGCAAACCCGCGAACATTTCGAGATTTGCCGTCTGCTTGAAATAAAAACAGGATTAATTGTTCTGACGAAAAAAGATCTGGTTGACGAAGAATTGCTCGAACTGGTCAATCTCGAGACGGCAGAATTGGTCGAAAACTCATTTTTGCAAGACGCTCCGGTCGTCGCCGTCAGCGCAAAAACCGGCGAAGGAATCGAAGAATTAAAACAGACGCTCGAAAATCTTGCCCGGCAAATTCCCGAAAGAAAAAATGAAATGGTGGCGCGGCTTCCGATCGACCGTTCGTTCACGGTCAAAGGTTTCGGCACGGTCGTGACGGGAACGCTTGTTTCAGGCGAAATTGCCGAAAGCGCCGAGATGGAAATTCTGCCGATTGCCCGAAAAGTGCGCGTGCGCGGTTTGCAAACTCACGGAAAAACGGTCAAATCGGCGCATGCCGGACAACGCTCCGCCGTCAATTTAGGCGGAATTGACCAATCGGAAATCGAGCGCGGAATGATTTTGACCGAAAAAGACGTATTGCGCCCGACGCAGATTTTTGATGCGGAAATCGAAACTTTGAAAGACGCGAAACGCTCTTTGAAATCGCGGCAACGAGTTCGCGTTCACATCGGCACGATCGAGGCTTTGGCGCGTGTTCAGGTTTTGAACGACGAAGGCGAAATCAAGCAAGGCGAAAAAGATTTCGTGCAATTGCGGTTGGAAATTCCGATTGTTTGTGTGCCGAATGAGCGATTTATTTTGCGTTCTTATTCGCCGCAAATGACAATTGCCGGCGGACGCGTTTTGGATAATTCGGCACCGAAATATCGCCGCAAAGACACGGAAAATGTCAGAAAATATCTGCAAAATTTAACGCAAGCCGACAAAACAAAGCAAAGCAAACTCTATCTCGAAACCGCCAATGAACACGGTGCAACCTTCAAAGACTTACAAGCGCGAACAAGCTGGCGGAGCGCGATTCTGAAAACGGCAATCGCTGAAAATATTGAAAAAAAAGCCGTTATCGAAGCCGAAAACTTTTTCATTGCGCGAACGCCGTTTGAGAATTTAAAGACAAAGGCGCTGGCGGAAATCGAAAATTTTCACAAAAGAGAACCGCTTGTCAAAGGAATTTTGCGTGAAACTCTGCGCGAAAGAATTTTTTCACATTTGGCTTTAGAGATTTTTAAAGCGGTTCTCGCGAGTCTTGAAAACGATAAAAAAATCGTCCCGGAAAAAGATTTTGTCCGCGCCGCATCTCATAATCTCGAACTTTCGGCGGACGAAAAAATTTTGCGCGAAAGACTTTCGGGAATTTACTGGACGGCAAAATTGGAAGTTCCAAAACTGGAAGACGCGTTGCTTGAATCAATAAAGGGAACAAAAGCTGATAAAAATCACGCCCGCAAGATTTTTCAACTTTTGTTAAATTCAGGCGAAATCGTCAAAATAACGGACGAATTTTATTTTGCGCGCAATGAAATTGACGCGCTGGTTGCAAAAATAAAGAAATTCGCCGAAAATTCGGCTGATAAATTGATTGATGTTTCGAAATTTAAGGACATTGCCGGAATTTCGCGCAAATACGCTATTCCGCTGCTGGAATATTTCGACCGCGAAAAACTGACGCGGCGGGCGGGCGATAAAAGGTTGATATTGTAAAGATGAGAAAATTTTTAACCGCAAAATGGAAAGATCTGGTGATGGCGAATTACGAAGTTTCGCCCGAATTGCTTGCCGACCGCGTTCCGCCGGGAACTTCGCTCGATTTCGATGACGGCAAACTTTTTGTTAGTTTAGTTGGCTTTATGTTTCTGGAGACACGCGTTTTAGGCTTGCCGATTCCGTTTCACATCAATTTTGAAGAAGTGAATCTGCGTTTTTACGTCAAGCGCGAAACAGAAACAGAAACGCGGCGCGGCGTTGTTTTCGTCAAGGAAATCGTTCCGCGTCTGGCAATCGCGATGGTCGCCGATCTGGTGTACGGCGAACCTTACGAATGTTGGGAGATGAATCACACGCAGGGCGACACGGAAGTCAGCTATGCTTGGCAAAAAGGCGATTCTGCGAATCAAATAAAGGTTGAAATCGGCGAAAATCTCGGCGTACCCGGCGAGAATTCGCACGGCGAATTTATCATCGAACATTATTTGGGCTATACAAAACGCGGCGCAAATCGAACCGACGAATACAAGGTCGAGCATCCGAAATGGGAACTTTTTTCGGTTAAAAATGAGGAGATAAATGTAGATTTCGGCAAGACTTACGGCGATAAATTCGCATTTTTGAGCGATCAAAAGCCGCATTCGATTCTGCTGGCAAAAGGTTCGCCGATTGCCGTTTACAAAGGCGCAAAACTTATTCTGTGATTTTGAATTTTGAAATCTCGGATCAAAAAATCCAAAATCCAAAATCGAACTATGGCAATAATCGGCATCGTCGCAATCGCAAAAAACTTCGCCATCGGTAAAGACGGCAAGCTGCCTTGGCATTATCCGTCGGATTTGAAGTTTTTTAAGGAAACAACGGTCGGAAACGCCGTCGTGATGGGTTTTCACACTTGGGAATCAATCGGCAAACCGCTACCGAAACGCCTCAACATTGTGCTTTCGAGCAAGGCAGATCTTGAAAATCGTGCGGATGTTCTGCTGCTTAGAAGCAAGCCGGAAGTCTTGGCTTTGGCAAACTATCTGAAAGGCGATCTATTCATCATCGGCGGCGCGAAAACTTATGAAAACTTTGCTGATGCGATTGAAAAATGGATCGTCACAGAGATTCCTTTGACGGTCGAAGATGCTGATGTATTTATGCCGTCGGATTTTTTAGATGAATTTGAGTTGCAGGAAACAATTGAATTAGAAAATGATTTGCAAGCGAAAGTCTTTGTAAAAAAATAAAATTGGTAGTAAAATCGCGGTCAAAAGGAGAAGAAATCTTATGATGGGCGGAAAAAGTTGGGACGAATGGATTGAAGAATATGCGGAATCGCATCAGCATCCCGTTAATAAACTGACGCATACGATCGGTATTCCGATGATCGCGGTGGCGATCTTGCTGATTCCTTTGTGTTTGTTCGTCGCAGGAATGTGGCGGATTTCTTTGTATTTACTCACATCTTGTAAAAATAGGAATATGACCTAGTATTAGGGCAATTTAAGCTATTTTACAGAGTTTATGGGTGAACCTGAAATTGCTAAGTCTTTTTTTTTCAACAAAGCGTTTTTTCAAGTATCCAAGCTTTCTTAAAA
>JANPDZ010000231.1:0-11891 GCA_031431735.1 Acidobacteriota bacterium
TTTCTCGAAAATTAGATTTTGCCACCAAGAAAGCGCGAACCAAAGTTGATAAGAGTTTTATATTAACTTCTAAACTTAGCGGATTTGGCATTTTGGTAATAAAAAATTTAATGGGGTAGGTTATTAAATTTCTTTTACTAAACAAACGAAAAAAAATCATTTTAACCCATTACTGAGCGGCATAGTTATTGCTTAGTTGAAATTTATTAGTGTTTTTAAGAAGTTTTCCCGCGAAGGCGAAAGACACGAAAAAGAAAATTAAATTCAATCATTATCGCTTTATTTTAGCGTCTTTTCGCCTTCGCGGGCAAACTTCTTCTTTTCTATGCTATGCAATTTTTAGACCGCTCAGTAATGACCCGATTTATGAAATTTAATCGCAGAGAATTTTTGGCACTTTCGGGCGTAGTGTTGTTGCGGCCTTCTATTTTCGCGCAAAAAAAATTCCGTCTGATCGTTGCCGGCGCCGGACTTGCCGGACTTTCGGCCGCTTATGAACTCTCAAACCGCGGCTTTGAAGTCACCGTTATCGAAGCCAGAGATCGAATTGGCGGACGCGTTTTGACAATGAGGGAACCGTTTGTTGATGGTCAATATGTTGAAACGGGCGGCGAACTTTTAGGCGACGGTTACAAAAGATTTCTCGGTTACGCCGATAAATTTGGTATCAAACACGAGGAACAAACGCCGGAAACTCAAACCGGCGGAAGCCTTTCAAATCTTCAAAAAGGTATTGGGACGAGTGTTTTTATGAAAGGAAAACTCTTTCCGCAAGGCTCTGATTTTCCGAATCCATACAATTTGTCGGGTGAAGAAGCAACCAACCTGCCACCAAATTATTTTTTCAAGCAATTGCAAGCAATAGGTTTAGACTTACGACAAAACCCGAACAAGCTTGCCGAATTCGACAAGGTTTCGCTTGCGGGCGCAATGCGGCAACGCGGTGTTTCGGAACAAATGATCAAGCTAATGAACATCTCGCTCAATTACAATTCGATAGAAACCGTTTCGACCGGCGGAATTTTGTGGGAAAATCGGCGACGAATGAATATCGGCACAAAAGCGGTCAAAATTATCGGCGGCAACGATCAATTATCAAAAGCATTGTTCGCAAATTCGATCAAAAACGGCGTGAAATTCATTATGGAATCGAAAATAACGCAGATCGCTCACACGGAAAACTCAGTGAAGATTTCCTTTCAAAATCAAAAAGGTAAAAATCAAACCCTCGAAGCCGAAAAACTGATCTGCACTATTCCGTTTTCGGTGTTGCGGAATATTAACTTTTTACCTTCGTTATCCGAACCTAAAATGAATGCTATCAATAGCTTGCCATATACTCAGATAACCAAGGTCTTTTTGCAGGGGAAACGCGAAAATTGGGACAAAAAAAATCTCGGCTCAATGATTTGGACGGATTCACCCTGTGAAAGAATTTTCAACGCATCCGGGAAGCGCGGCGATAAAAACGGGATTTTTACTGTTTGGACCGAAGGCGAAGGCGCAAAATATCCTGATAGTTTGAATGATAGCAAGCGGATTGCCCAGACAAAAAAAGAATTTGCAAAAGTTTTGCCCGATATGAAATTTGACAGATCGGCGACTAAATCGTGGGGAAACGATGAGTTTGTGCGCGGTGCATATTCGCATTTCACAGTCGGGCAACTCGTTTCGCGGCAGCCTTTTATCAAGGCTTCGACCGGCGCGATTCATTTTGCCGGCGAACACACAGCCGAATTTGCTCCGGGCATGGAAGGCGCATTAGAATCGGCAGAAAGAGTAGTAAAGGAAATTCTCGGATAAAAAAATGAGTGAATTAATTGAAGTTTCAAAGAAACATTTCGTCGCTGTTCAAGATAAACGAATCGAAGACATTATTGATTTTTATGTCGATTCGCCGGAATTGTTGGTTTTTGTCGAAGGACCGCGTTGGGTGACTGTTTCATTTGAGCGGGTCGCAAAAGGCTGGCGGGATTTTGTAGATACTTCGATTTCCGTCCAATCTTGCGAATGGGTTGAAAGTCTGGAGTCAAAAGTCATTGGCGAAATGGGTTTTGTCGGCGGAATTGTTGAAATGAAAGCAAATATCAACGGCGATATAAAAACGATTCGTTTTCGCGGAACTTTTATTTTTCAGCTTGAATCAGACGGAAAATGGCGAGTCATTCACGAACATTTTTCTCAACCCGCCGCCGATCCATATGGAATTGGCGATTGGCTCAAAAAGGATTAGATGATTTAGTTTGTAGTTCCCTCGTTGACGCGGCAAAAGTATTTTTTACAGAATTTTCCGATTAAAATATGTGCAGAGAGTTTTCGCAAATGAGCTATTAAATGCCTGAAAATCAAAAAAACGGTTTCTTTTACGGTTGGTTTATCGTCGGATTTGCGTTGCTTTCGATGATCATCACAAATGGCTCGACCATCGGCGGACTTTCTGTTTTTTATAAACCGATGCTCGACGATTTGCAGAATCTCGGAGCGATCACAGATGCCACGCGTCCGCAAATTACGGCTTTTGGCGGTGCCGTAACGCTTTACACTGTTGCGATTTTTGCAATTCCGGCGGGCTATTTGATTGATAAACTGAATCTTCGCGTCATAATTTCGATCGGCTGCGCATTACTCGGAACAGCCTTAATCATCTATTCGCAGGCAGTTGCGCCGATCTATATTTACATCGCACATTTTCTGTTTGGCGTCGCGCTGTGCTGTTGCGGATCAATGATAAACAGCATTTTGGTCTCAAATTGGTTTCAGCGAAAACGCGGTTTGGCAATGGGAATTGTTTATACAGGCACGAGCGTCGGCGGTTCTTCGATTTTGCTGATTGCCGCACCTTTGATTGAAAAATTCGGTTGGCGAACGGCGTTGATCGGTGTCAGCGGCTTGGTTTGGTTTTTGCTTTTGCCGTTGGTTTGGCTGATTGTTCGCGTCAAACCGGGCGACAAAGGTCTGTTTCCCGACGGCGATTCAATTGAGGTAAATGCGACAAAAATTGACGATACGGCAACCGGTCTAACGCTTGGCGAAGCAATGAAAACGCCGGCATTTTGGGTTCTTGGTTTGGCGGATTTTGGAATCTTTTACGCGATTTTTGTAGTGGTTCAACAGATCATACTTTATCTTCAGTCGCCGGCGATCGGAATGTCGAAAGAAGCTGCCGGAGCGAGTTTGGCAACAATGGGTTTTGCGAGCATCGGCGGAAAATTTCTGTTCGGTTTCCTCAGCGACAAACTGCCGCGCAAAATGGTATTTCTCGTTGCATCAATTTGTTTGTTTTTACCGACACTTATGCTTTTTTCGCTGACTTTGAGCAATGCGATGCTGTTTATGATTCCATTCGGCATTGCATATGGTGGGATTTTTGTTTGCACAAAACTCGTCACGATCGAACTTTTCGGTCTTTGCGAGGCTGGAAAGATCATGGGAACTTTGACCGTTATCGAAACGATCGGCGGGGCAACCGGTTTGATGATAACCGGAATTATTGCTTCGAGAATGGGCGGCGATTATGCTGTCGCATTCTACCCGATAATCGCGGTCACGTTTGTTTCATTTCTCTCGGCCGCAGTTCTTAGTAAATTGAAAACAAGGAGTTCGACCGCCTGATTATGAGCAATATTCTTAAACGAACAACACTTTTGGTTCGCGATGCCGAAGCCGCTGCAAATTGGTATTCCGAAGTTTTTGGGATGAAACGCTGGCTCGATACACCATTTACGCTTTCGGGAATCGGGCTTGCAATTGGCGATGCCGGCGATAAAACCCGCCTTGTAATTATGCAATGCGAAGATCCGATAATCGGTATGATCGGCCTGCTGCAATGGATTGATCCCGAGATGCAGGCGCCGCCCGTTCCGACCCGTGTAACTTTTGGAGCGCCGATCTTTGTTGTCGCATCAGACGATGTTCAGAGCGTTTTTGAGAAAGCAAAATCGAGCGGCGTACAAATTTATGCAGAGCTTCACGATTGGAGTTTTACGGCGGCTGATGGTTCGGTGAAAGAAATGATAAGTTGTTCATTTTTTGACCTTGACGGCTATTTTTACGAAGTGAACCAGACGATTTCAAAGGAGCAATCGTGAACGATTGGACGACATTTACCGATAAATATAGAGCTCGCGACGGTGTGAATTGTCAGTGGCGAATCGCGAAAAGACCTGTCGGGAATGTTAAGCCGGGCGACTTTCAATGGTCGGAAGAAGCAATTCCGACTCCAAACGACGGCGAAATTTTACTCGAAACAATGTATCTCGGGCTCGCTCCCGTAATGCGTATGTATATGATGGGCACTGATCGGACGGGCGACAAACATCAGGAAATCGGCGATGTTATCCGCGGTCGCGGCGTCGCGAAAGTTCTTGAATCGCGTCACACCGATTGGAAGGTCGGCGACATCGTGCAAGGCTCGATCGGCTGGCAAACTTACGCGACGAGCGCGATGACTGCCGGGGAAAAATTCTTCAAAGTCACCTCGCACGATTTGCCATACGCTTTGGCGGCGGGAGTTTTGGGTATGAATGGTTTATCGGCACACGCAGGTTTTTTCGCTTGCGGTGATCCGCGAAAAGGCGACGTAACAGTGATTTCCGGAGCGGCCGGCGGAGTCGGTTCGATGGTTGTGCAGTTGGCAAAAATCACCGGGTCAAGCAAGATCATCGGCATTGCGGGCGGTGCTGAAAAGTGCAGAATTATCCGCGAACTCGGTTGCGATGAAACGATTGATTACAAATCGGAATCAGTTACCGAACGCCTTGCCGAATTTTGTCCGAACGGAATTGATTACTATTTTGATAATGTCGGCGGCGATATTCTGACCGCGTGTCTGGAGCGACTCGCGATGCACGCGCGAATCGTTTTATGCGGTTCGATTTCCGAATACACCCGCGAAACTCCTTTTGGTTTAACGAATTACACACGGCTTCGGGCGGTTGAAGCCAGAATGGGCGGTTTTTTTGTTTATAATCACGTCGGTCGTTGGGAAGTGGTGATGACCGAATTGGCTGATTGGATTCGCGAGGGAAAATTAAAACCCGTGCAAGATGTGGTCAATGGATTTGAAGCGATGCCCGAAGCGCTTGCCCGCCTGTATGAAGGAAAAAATGTCGGCGTGCAATGCTGCAAAGTGCGCGACGAACCGGTTAGATAAAAGCATCTGAGGCAAATATGGATAAACCTGCTGTTCGTTTTCAAAGGGCGAATTATGTTGTTACAAATCTTGAACGGGCGTTGGAATTTTATGTCGGCGTGTTGGGATTAACGCTTGATTTTGTTAAAGATTCCGAAAAAACTTCGTATTCGTATCCCGTTTTTGATATTCCGAAAGATGCTGAAATGCGGTTCGCGGTTTTATCAGCACCAAATCAGCCGCGTGTGATGGCTTTGACTGAATTAAAAAATGTCTCGATTGATCCTGTTTCGCATCCGCGCCGCGCGGCGATCGTGCTTGAAACGCCGGACGTTGATTCGGTTGCAAATCGCGCTAAAGACGCCGGTTTTGAAGTTTGCAAAGAAGGCGAACTGATTACTTTTGACGGTCGAAAAGGACGCGAACTTGGAATTATTGATGCCGACGATAATTTGACGGTAATATATAGCCTGCCTGAATAAAGGACAAAAATTATGAGTGAAGCAAAACGTAGCAGTTTTTTTTATGGTTGGGCAATTGTTGCAATATCAACGCTTGCGTTGGTTGTGAGCAATGGGCTTTCGATTGGCGGAATCCCTGTTTTTTCGGAATGGATACGTAACGATTTTATTGCAAGCGGAGCAATTCCGGCGGACAAAGCACAAACAATTGTTTCAAATTTCGGTGTTTTCACATTTTTGGTGGCAGGAATTACAGCACCTTTTGCCGGATATTTCATTCAAAAATTTAATATCAAAGTTCTAATGGTAATTGGTTCCGTAATACTCGGTGGCGGATTACTAATCCATTCTCAGGCAACAACTGTTGGAACCATTTATTTTGCGAGAGTATTGTTTGGAATTGCACTCGGTTTAGTGGGCGTTTTGATAAATACAGTTTTGGTGTCAAATTGGTTTCGCCGACAACGCGGAATGGCGTTGGGAATCGTGCTTACCGGAACGAGCATCGGCGGAATGTTGATTCCTCTGATTGCAACTCCGATAATCATAAATTACAATTGGCGAACTGCGATGATAGTGGTCAGTTTATTGATTTGGCTGATTCTCATTCCGGCGATTATTTTTCTAGTAAAAACAAAACCGAGCGATATTGGAGTGTTTCCCGATGGAGATTTGGCCGAATCTCCAGAGATATTAGCAGTTGGAAATAATCAAACAGGTTTGTCGCTGTTCCAGGCAATGAAAACGCCGCTTTTTTGGGTATTTGCATGTTGCGCGGCTTTGATATTTTATCCTTTATTTGTTTCTACGCAACAACTTATATTGTATATTCGCACACCAAAAATCGGCGTTTCACCTGAAACTGCCGGTTTGATTCAAGCGTTGCTTTCATTTCTAAGTATCGGTGGAAAATTTTTGTTTGGCTTTATGTCTGACAAAATTTCCCCGACTCGAGTGATGCTCATTTGTTGTAGCGTGATGTTTTTGGCAACATTGGTCTTGTTAAATTTTTCGGCATCCACAGTACTTTTTTTCGTTATCCCTTTCGGATTTGGATACGGCGGAACTTTCGTGCTTCTACAACGCTTGGTTGCCGACTATTTTGGATCAAAAGATTATCCGAAAATACTTGGAGCCATAACTGTTATCGAAACTATCGGTGCCTCTATTGGCGGAAGAATCACAGGTGCTGTTGCGGATGCTGATGGAGGTGACTACACGCGAGCATTTTACTATGTTATTGCGGCTACAGGGCTTGCATTAATTTTAACGATTGCGTTGAATTTTATGGTCAAGCAAAAACCCCAAACTATATGAAATATTGGTTTTTTACGATCGCTAAAACCCCAAAACGTGATGAATACACCACCGGGCAGGTTTTGCCCATTCTCCACGCACACACCGCTTATTTCAAACAACTGCCGGACGGAGTTTGTCTGATGGCCGGACCTTTTGTTAATCAAACCGACAACGATCTCGGCGCGGGTTGTTTCGTTTTTGCGGCAGAAACCGAAACCGAAGCGAGAAAATTGGCAGAAGCCGATCCGTTTTTTGTAGAAGGAATTTACGATTACAAGGTTTGGGAATGGATGAAAGTTGTGCCGGAATAATTTTAATGTGAACATTGTGACGATATGGTCTAATTTGTTTTCATTTATGGAGGTTTTATGAGGAAAGCTCTTTTATTTACTTTGTTATCAATAACAATAATCTTTTCAAGCACAGTTTTTTCACAATGTGTTGATGAAAAAAAATCTATAAATGTTCCAAGCCAATATAAAACTATTACGGATGCGATTAATGCTACAAAAAGTATCGAGTATAAGAATCAAAAAGTCACAATATTTGTTGATTATGATATTTATAACGAGAAGGGCAAAGGAATATTAATTGATAGAAAATGTTTGGACATTATTGGAATCCCAAATGAAAAGGGGGAAAAACCTATTATCCAAAGAAAAAAGTTTGAAGGATATGAGCAAGCAGTTGTAAAAATACGCGAAAGCAATATCAAATTTGAAGGCTTTGATATTGATGCAGATGAAAGATGTAACGCATATGGAATTTTAGTTTTAATCGCAAATTTCGATAAAGATATAACACAAGATTTAACAGATATTTTTATTGAAAAAAATACAATTAGGGACATCGGACAAAGTGGCTGTTCCCAAGCACACGGAATTGTTGTTTGGAGTGATAGAGTTGTTGAAACAATCGATACCGAAGGCAATAATCCCTTCTTCAAAAAAGAAGATATAAACAAATCTATTTGGATAAAGAATATTAAAATATCAAATAACCTTTTATACAATCTTAGATTGGGTAGTAGTGAAACCATAACAATTAAACACAATGTTTCTGATTTTCAAGTCACTCAGAACACAATTTTCAATACTGATAACATAGGAATTGATGTTGTCGGGTTTGAAAAAAATGACCTTCAAGCACAAAAGGGACAAATTACAGGCAATAATATTTCAGATTTGAGGTCTGGAAACGCAGCCTATCCTTGGGTCGCCGGAATTTATGTTGATGGTGGTAAAGAAGTTTTAATATCTGAAAATAAAATTTCAAGTTTTGGATTTGGAATCGAAATTGCTAGTGAGCATTATAAAAAATCCGTTAGCGGTATTGAGGTAAAGAACAACCTGATATACGAAAATAAAGTTGCCGGAATTGGGATTGGACACGGAAGAAATGAAGGTGACGACCAAAGAAGTTATGTTTTTGATTGCAAGATTTTTAACAATTTTATTCGTGATAATGGAATTGAATCATACAAGGAAGGTGAGTTTTATGATAAGGGACAAATTCATTTAATTAGTCACATTGCAGGTGGTTTGAGGAATATTTCAATTTACGATAACAACATTTGCATCTCAAATGGCAAAAATATATTTCGGCATATCTATTGGGAAAATTACATTTGGAAATCGGACGATATGAAGGAAGTCAATAAGGAAAAACTTGAAATTTCATTCAACAATAATAGTTTTTTTGGCTCGATTGACAATAAAGCCTGGTATTTAAATGGGTCAAATACCTCCATCACAAAAGCTTTTCTAGGCAATTACTTTAAAGAATTTAATGTCAACAACATTTTGGAAAACAGTTGTAAATAGCAAGCGATAAAGGCACTATTTTTGAATGAAAAGGGAGTGATTTATGGAATTGGAAATCATAAAAGCATTTTTATCAATCATATCAGCAACCATTACTGCTTTTATTGTTCAGCGTGTAATTACAGAATTCAATGAAAAATCTAGGGCGAGAAAGAATATTATTTCTAGGCTTGAATATGAATTAAAGAAACTATCAGGCAAGCGAACAAAAAAAGAAAAACTTGAAGGAATTAAAGTTTGTGAAGAAAAGTTTTTAGAAAGTATTGATTACTTTTCGGATGGCGAAAAGCAATCCGTTAAAAATTTTATTGCAGATTTTGAGTCATATTGTAATAAAGAAACTCCAAAATTGGAAGAATTGGAAACGTCACTAGCCGATTTGAAAAATGAAATAATAGGAAAGTTTTTAAGTTTAAGAAATGTAGGACTGTTTTTACTTTTATTTATTATTATTTATTTCTTGTTATCTTTGTTGTTCTCAGCAATAAACCCGATAAAAGTAACAATTAGCGAAACATTAAAAGGAGATTTGAGAGATATTGTTTTGAACAAATCTGATGGGACAGCTTTAATTAAAGGTGAAGGTTTATCATCAGGTATTTATGGAACTAAGTCGAAAATATATTTTTGTTCGCAAAATAACGAAATACCTTGGTGGTGCAGAGAAGCTACTGTTAATAGTAATGGTAGTTGGCGGGCCAACCAGCATCTTGGTAGTGGAGATCCGAAAACTCCATTCAAAGGTGAAACCAAAATCAAACTAATAGCAGTTGTAGATATTGATGGAAATACACCGCAAGCGTTGAGCCACCCTAATGATTCTTTTGAAATAGATGATATTACTAAATTTAGAATTCATTCTGAAGAGCGAGACATAACAGTATATCTCAAACCCGAAAACGATAATCAATAAGCGATGGCTTACAAAATTCTAATAATCGGTGCCGGCACAGCAGGAATGGCGTGTGCAATTGCCGCCGCCGAAAACGGCGCGAAGGTCCTGGTGATTGAAAAACCTGACAAAATTGGCGGCACTTTATTTCTGACAGGCGGACAAATGAGCGGTGCGGGAACGCGTCGCCAACACGAAAGAAACATCGAAGATTCGCCCGACCGTCATTTTGACGAAGTGATGGAAATTTGCCGCAATACCGCCGATCAGGCATTGGTTCGACTCGCTGTGGATGAGGCACCAAAAACACTCGATTGGCTCGATGATCTGGGTATGGATTGGGACGAAACTACGCCCAAAATCATCTACGGACATGTAACCTATAAGCGTCCGCGAACTCAGTTTGGAAAAAACAAGGGAATCTCGATTTTTGAAGCAATGGAACCCGCCTGGAATAAATTTGTCGAATCGGGAAATATCCAAATCCTTTTAAATCATAAACTTGAATCACTTTTGACAGCTACGGGTAAAGTCATCGGAGCCATTGCGAATGGTAAAGAATTTCTTGCCGGAAATACGGTTTTGGCGACCGGCGGATATGCAGGAAATCCGGAGATGTATGCCCGGCTTCATCCGCAAAAAACTCGCCTGATCACCGGAGCCGCTGAAAGCTCGACCGGAGAAGGCATCGAAATAGCGTGTGGAATTGGCGGAAAAATTTGGAATACCGAAAAATTGATCTCAGGACTCGGAGCGATCGAACTTGAGCCGAATTCTGGTCGTGCGGATTTTTGGAATGCCTGGGCAATGGTTTATACGTCGGCGTATCGTCCGCCCCGCGAGATTTATGTAAATGCGGAAGGCACACGCTTTATGGACGAGAACGAAATTGATCCGGATATTCGCGAAAGATGTTTGGAAAGACAAACCGATTTAAGATTTTGGGTAATTTTTGACGAAAATGCTCTGATGGAAGCAGGAATGACTATCGTTCCGAGTTGGACGATCGAACGAATAAAAGAAGAAGCTAAAAAAGAAAAATGTCTTTGGCAAGCCGATTCGGTTGAAGAATTAGCAAAGAAAATCGGATTACCGAAAGAGACCTTGGACAAAACGGTTGATGATTTTAATGGTTTTATTGAAGATAAAAATGACCCTCAATTTGGTCGAACATATCTTGAGAATTCATTAAAAAAGCCGCCATTTTACGCGCTTCTGACGTATGGATCGTCTCTCGTTTCCTGCGGCGGACTGGTGATCAATGCTGATTTGCAGGTGGTTGATAAAGTTGATCAGCCGATTCCGAATCTATACGCGATCGGTGAAATTATCGGAGGCGGAGCAACTACCGGAAACGCATTTTGTAGTGGTATGCTGATTACACCGGCTTTGAGTTTTGGTCGAATTTTGGGATGCCGTTTGAGTTCGCCGCAAACCTAAATGACCATAGTTGAACAACATATTGGCGGATTTAGAGAAGCGGTATTATCCGTTCGAAATCTTGATGAAAGCATTCCTTTTTATCAAGAGGTTGCGGGTTGGACATTGCAGCATCGAGGTTTATCCTCAAAAGATGTCAACAAACTTTGGCAATTGCCTGAAGAGGTCGAGATCGAAGAAGCCTTTCTTGTTAACGAAGGCGATAATTTGGGCTTTTTGAGGCTCGTTTGCTTTAAGAATGCGGTTAACCAAAGACCGATTCGGGTTCAGGGCAATTCATGGGACACCGGCGGAATTTTTGATCTCGACATTCGTGTAAAAAATATTGGGGCGAAGTTTGATGAAATGATCGGGCGCGGCTGGCATCCTGTCAGCAAGCCTCACCGTTACACTTTTGAAAAATTCGATGTCGAAGAAGTTCTCTTAAAAGATAACGACGGAGTTGTTTTTGCCCTGATCCAACGTCACTCGCCGCCGCTTACGGGTTGGGAAAATCTACGGGAATTTAGCTACTGTTTTAATTCGACTCAAGTGGTTAAAGATTTTGACAAGGCTCTTCATTTTTATCAGGATCAATTAGGCTTTAAGATTTACATAAAAAGCGAGGCAATCAGCCACCAACCGGAAACTAATGTGCTTGGAATTCCGGTGAATGTCGTAACTAAAACTTGCCGAAAAGTTGCGATATTGCACCCGCAGGGAACAAATTCCGGATCGGTTGAAATACTAAAAGTTGAGTCCACTCCGAAAAGTCATTTTTAGCAGTTTTAGGTCTTAAAATTGGATTTTACCATTTTTGAAATCCTTTGTTTTCAATGACTTACAAAACTACAAATTCAGCGATT
>JANPDZ010000232.1:0-4767 GCA_031431735.1 Acidobacteriota bacterium
TTTCTCTTAAAGTCATCTTGTGTTAATAACATTGGACGCGCGCCCAATTTCTTGGTCAGCTAATTTTGTCTAAAGTCCCTTTTTTTGTCTAAAGTCGAGATAGAAGGAAATGCTTATTATATATGTAGTTTCACACATATAATTTTTATTAATTAAAGTGGACTCACATTACTACAGATTGACTTTTTTATCAAGCAACCCTCCAACTTTAGTTTGAGGATTGCTTGAAATCCGACTGGCGGCTTGAACCAAACAGGTAAATTTATCAATCATCCATATGGCTTTAGCGCAATTTGTGCTAAAGCCACGCGGATTTTATTTCTTAACAGAAATGCGGCTCAAGCCGGCGCATCCGATTCACCTCACCTCCAACTTATGGCCTTTGAAAATTAAACCCGACAATAAATTGGCCGACGGGAGCGCAGACTGCCCCGGACTTGCACGCCGTGCAAGCGAAGCGGGAACGGCGGTCTGCGCTATCTAAATTTAACTTGATTTTTATCATTTAACTTGATTTTTACCTGAACGTTTGCCCGCGTCTTCGCCAAGCCTTGATGCGGGGCAAGTCCGGCAGCCTGCACTCCCGGCGCACACGAGTTTTTATTGACGGATTTATTATTCAAAGCCATAAGTTGGAGGCAATTTATTTTTATAGGAAAGCGCTGTATCACCCTATTACTTATCATTCTATTCCGAATGTAGTTCTTTTTAATTTTCAACTGCATAACTTCAAAAACACATCGAACCGTTTTCAGCCAAATTGAATCATAAATAATTGTGAGAGCCGGAATTATTGTCACAACTGACAAGATTTTTTTCGTAAACAGATTTATAATTTTCGTATGTTAAAGCCGACCGAAATTGCCATTCCTGTTTTCGCGCTGTTGATTGCGGTCGAAACCTATCTGTCAGTTCGTTATGAAGAAAATTATGACCGCAAAGATGTTTGGACGAATATCGCGCTGGGGTTTGGAAGTTCGGGTTTCGGATTGATCTTCGGGCTGATCCAGGTCCTTTTTTACGGGTTTATTTACGAATCGGTCGCACCTTATAAAATGCCGATGGATCTTTGGTGGCCGTGGGCAATTCTGCTTTTTGCGGATGATTTTCTTTATTATTGGTTTCACCGGATCAGCCACGAAGTCCGCTTTTTCTGGAATTTTCACGTCGTTCATCATTCATCTAATCAATACAATCTGAGCGTTGCGGTGCGCCAGAGCTGGTTTTCGGGGATCGCTCATTGGATCTTTTATTTGCCGCTTGCCTTGATGGGTTTTCCGCTTTGGGCATTTGTGACGATGCACGGACTTAATCTGATCTATCAATTCTGGATTCACACAAAAGTCATCAAAAAAATGCCCGCGTGGTTTGAATATATTTTCAACACGCCGTCGCATCACCGTGTTCATCACGGCGTCAATGATCAGTATCTGGATAAAAACTACGGCGGAATTTTTATCTTTTTTGATCGAATATTCGGCTCTTTTGTTGAAGAAAAAGAAGAAGTTCGCTATGGTATTATCAAACCGATTGAAGGCTACAATTGGTTTTGGATAAACACGCATGGGTGGTTCGAAACTTGGGAAGTGTTCAAATCAAAGAAAACCATTTACGGAAAACTGCGCTGTCTGTTTGGTGCGCCCGCAATGGATTTTGAGGAAAATGTTTTACTGACGACAAATATCAACAAACAATTCTAATATATGAAAATCAAAAATCTAATGGTACGATTAGCGATTTTGTGTTTGCATCAATCGCCTTTACCCAAACTAGTGTTCAGTCAAGGTTGAATTGACGGGTTGATTCTGCTTGTCAGAACAAGGAGTGGTAGCGACTTGGTAAGTTTTTACCCGCTCGCTACCGCTCGAGGTTCTGACAAGTTGCCGTCAATTCAACCTTGACTGAATACTAGGATAAGGAGAAAACGTAAAACAGACTGTTAGTCTGTTTCCTCTGCAATAATCGAAGTTTCTTTGTTTTCTATGGTTTAGTTTACCAACGGTAAAAACAGGCAGCAATTCTCAGTTTGACTTTTTTGTTTTTAACCTGCGGAGCAGGTGTCAGCGTAAAGCCCCGTGCGCGAGCGCGGGGAACGATATAACAGAGGTTTGAAGCCCATGAAAATGGGCGACAGATTAAAATCAACGCAATGTCTGTCGCTCTCTTTGAGAGCTTTATCATATTTTCCAACTTTCCCCGCGCTTACGCACGGGTCTTTATGCTAACACCCGTTTCACGGGTTAAGAGCAATTTCCAAACTGAGAATTGCTGGAAGAATATGAGATGAACTATCTTCTTGAAAAATCTTTCTGATTTTTATCGTTGATTTTTGACCAAATTATTATTTTGGCTCAAGAAGGTTGAACAAAATAAAGTTAATGGATCGCTCAAATATTCAGCGATTCGGATAACTTTTGGAGGATAAAGAATATGGAAACAAGAACATCACCCGAAAAATGGAGCTATCTTTTTGAAGAATTTGAAAACCCGAACACTCAAAATGGAAAAAATATTCTCGGCGGAAAAGGCGCGGGGCTCGCCAACATGACGAGGCTCGGTTCGCCTGTGCCGCCGGGATTTATAATCACGACCGAATGCTGCAATGTCTATCACGCAAACGAAAAGCAGTTTCCGACAGGGCTTTGGGAGCAGGTCGAATCACAGATTTCCTCGCTCGAAGCGAAACTGGGCAGAGATTTTGGCGATGCCGAAAATCCTTTGCTGATCTCAGTCCGTTCGGGTTCACCTGTTTCAATGCCCGGAATGATGGACACGATCCTGAATCTTGGCTTGAATGATAAAACGGTTGCCGGACTCGGAAAAATAACCGGTAACGAGCGTTTTGCCTGGGATGCTTACCGGCGATTTATTTCGCTTTTCAGCCAGATCGTTCTCGGCGTCGAACACGAAAAATTTGAACGCGTTCTGGAACGCTACAAAACCGGCGGCCGTCTCGATGCCGATTTAAATGTTGATGAACTGAAAGAGATCGTCGCAACCTATAAGCGCATTGTTTATGCGGAATACCGCAAAGATTTTCCCGAAGATGTCAAAGAACAGCTGAAAATGTCAATCGCCGCAGTTTTTGATTCGTGGATGGGCAAGCGGGCGGTTGATTACCGGCGCGTGCATCGAATTGCGGGCGATCTCGGCACGGCGGTCAATGTCCAATCAATGGTTTTCGGAAATTTGGGTGGAACCAGTGGCACCGGAGTTTGCTTTACGCGAAATCCGGCAACGGGCGAAAAAGCGCTCTACGGTGAATATCTTCTCAACGCGCAAGGCGAAGATGTCGTCGCCGGAATCCGGACGCCTAATCCGATCTCAGTTCTCCAAACGCAAATGCCTGAAATTTATGCCGAACTCCTTGATATTACAACCCGACTCGAACAATATTACCGCGAGATGCAAGACATCGAATTTACCATCGAAGGCGGAAAACTCTTTATCCTGCAAACCCGAACCGGAAAACGCACCGGCGCGTCGGCTGTTAAGATCGCCGTCAATATGGTCAAAGAAGGCTTGATAGATCAGAAAACAGCCTTGCAGAGAGTTTCGGCCGACCAGCTTGACCAACTTCTTCACCCGATGATTGATCCCGCAGATAAGACCGAAGTTTTGGTCAGCGGGCTTCCGGCCAGTCCGGGCGCCGCGCAAGGGATGGTCATCTTTTCACCGGATGAAGCCGAAGAGTTAGCCAAAGAAGGACAAAAAGTCATCCTTGTCCGGCGTGAAACAAGTCCTGACGACTTTCACGGAATGGTTTTAGCCCAGGCGATATTAACGCAGCGCGGCGGGATGACCTCCCATGCTGCCGTTGTTGCCCGCGGAATGGGCAAACCGTGCGTTGCCGGTGCGACGGCTCTCAACATCAATTACAGCCATAATGAACTTACCGTCGGCGACATTACCGTGACGAAAGGTGAATGGATCACGATTGACGGAACCCACGGAAATGTCTTTCGTGGGAAAATACCGACTGTTCAGCCGAATCTTGATGAAGATTTTGAATTACTGATGTCTTGGGCTGATGAGATCCGGCGTTTGAAAGTTCGCGCCAACGCCGATACGGGACACGATTCGACCGTGGCAAAAAACTACGGCGCACAAGGCGTCGGACTCTGCCGCACCGAACATATGTTTTTTGGCGATGAACGTCTTGAAGTGATGCGCGAGATGATTCTGGCAAGCGGAACCGGCGAACGTGAAAAAGCACTGGCAAAACTTCTGCCCTTTCAAAAACAAGACTTTATGGAAATTTTCCGGGCGATGAAAGGCTTGCCCGTGACGATTCGTCTGCTTGATCCGCCGCTTCACGAATTTTTGCCGAACAAGCACGAATTAATCGAAGAACTCAACGAATTGAAATTTAAGGCACAGCAAGCCGGTCCGAAAGAAATGGACTTTCTGATTGACGAAATTGCCGATAAACGCAAACTTTTGCGCCGTGTTGAGCAGCTTTCCGAAGCCAATCCGATGCTCGGTCTGCGCGGTTGCCGTTTGGGCATCGTTGTTCCGGAAGTGACGAGAATGCAGGCGCGGGCAATCTTTGAAGCCGCTTGTGAGATTTCCGGCGAAGGCCTTGAAGTTCACCCTGAAGTTATGATTCCACTTGTTTCAACGCCCGAAGAATTTATTAATCAGGCTGAATTGATCCGCGAGGTTGCCCGCCAGGTGATGAATGAGCATGGCATCGAATTGAGCTATTTGGTCGGGACGATGATCGAACTGCCGCGGGCGGCTTTGGTTGCCGACAAAATTGCGGCG
>JANPDZ010000233.1:0-7153 GCA_031431735.1 Acidobacteriota bacterium
CACGCACGAAGTAAGTGTGTAGAAAGAACGCCCTTACTTCGTGCGGGCTTCTGCATTTTTGCCGAAACACGCACGAAGTAAGTGTGTAGAAAGAACGCCCTTACTTCGTGCGGGCTTCTGCATTTTTGCCGAAACACGCACGAAGTAAGTGTGTTGTTCAGTGAGAAGAACGCCCTTACTTCCGTAGCGTGCTTCTGCATTTTATTCCAGTTCCTTGCCCATTCGATATTTGATGTCGTAGTTGATGATGAAATCCAACTCTTCTTCCGTAAAGCCGTAATGCTTTGCTAATACTTTGTCTATTTCGTCTATGATTGGTTTGGATAGGCGTGGATAAAACTCTTCATAAATGATATTGCCTGTTTGTTTTGAGATTTTCTCTTTCTCTTGCTTATTAAGTCTATAATCTTCAATTAACTGGGAACTTAATTTAACAAGTGATTTTTTTTTTGAATCATTTATCTTTCTATTTGTGATTGGAAATAGTTTAAGGTCAGAAGGATTAAGATCACGTCCATTTGTAGTAATAACAAAATACCAGTAAAAGAGATTACTACTAAGAATTGTTATCGTAATATCGCGTGTCTCATTATTATCAAAAAATAAATAGCTTTCACGACTCGAAACTGATTCGTTTCCATTTAAGACAAATTTAGGCTGAAAGTTTGTGAAAACCTTCCAATATCGCCCACCACCAATTCGATAATAGATTTTTGCTGACGTGTTTGTCCGAAAGTCAGTTGCCAACACTTCAGTTTCATGCCATATCTTACGAATAATAGAGATTTCAAGATTTGAGGAATTCTTTGGAAGAATATATGACCTGAGCCGATTAGCTGACGAGTAATATGAAGTGAGTGAAAATAAATTTTCTCGTTCGTCTGACTTCCATTTACGAAGTCCAGTTGAATAAACTTCAGCTTTTTTAGTAATTCCTTTTGCTACAATCGTAATAGTCAATAAAACTTCCGCACCTGTAAAAAGTTTATCGGGACGCTCCGCATAAGTGCTATTCCAAATTAAATCAGAACTTTCTAAAAGAAGGTTTTGCAAAGGCGACATTCGTTGTGTGCAAGTTAAGCTAATTGGAACAATTAATCCAAGTTTTCCAAGTTTACTGAGTAGATTTAGAGACCGCTCAATCACATATACATACAAATTTCCGCAATTCAAAGTCGAAAAAGTAGTTGAATCTAAAGTATATGTTGAACGAACTTTACTATACTCAACATACGGCGGATTGCCGATAATCACATCAAAGCCGCCTTTGTCGTGGATAATTTCGTAGAATTCGGCAAACCAGTGAAACGGCTGATGCGTGTCGTGCCATTTATCGTAATCAAGCGAAGAAGTTTGTTTGTGAAGCAAACCGCCTAGTTCTTTATTCAATTCGTTCAAACGGTTGTTCAAATCGTTTTTGGCGTTTTTGAAATCGGCAAAATCGTTGCCGTCCGAAAGCTGAATTCTTTTATAACGCTCAAACGCCATCGCCACAACTTCGCATTTTTCCTTTAATTTTCCCGCATCATCGTCAAAATCAAACTTTCCGCTAAATGCTTTATCAATCTCGCTTTCGGTGGCAAACCCGATCAGCGTATTTCCGGCGCGAATGTTGAAATCAATATCGGGAAGCGGTTCGAGTCCAAGATTCGGTTTGCGGTAATCGGCTTCGACCGTCGCCACCAATTTCAAAAATAGTCGAAGTTTGGCAATCTCGACAGCTTCATTCATTATGTCCACGCCGTAAAGATTGCGAAGAATAACACTCTTGTAAATAAAATACTGCAAATTCGGATGCGTTTCGCTTTGCACGTCGCGCAAAACGTCGCGGAAATATTTGTGCGAAATGCGGAAGCCCGCACGAAGTAAGGGCGTATCGGAAGACACACTTACTTCGTGCGTGTTTCCGCAATTTTCGTTTCGTCGGTCTTCGTCTTCGATAAAGTTTTGCATTCTCTGCAAACAGCTTTCATACAAAGGTTCGAGAATATTCATCGCCGCAAACAAAAACGCGCCCGAACCGCACGTCGGGTCAATTATCGTTACTGAATTCAAGGCTTTATAAAATGCTTTCAGAAATTCGGCATCGTTCGTGTTTTCAATTGCATCCTGCACAAATTGACGAATGTTCAGATTGAAGGTAATAAAATCGTTGATACTATTGATTTCGCCGCTTTCGATTTTTGCTTTTGCCTGTTTATAACGATTTCTGCGGTCAACGACTTCGCGCCAAATCTCCGTCGGCAAACCGTGTGTTTGGGACGCTGATTTGTTCCAATTCTTTCGCCGTTCGAGCAAATCCGGCGCGGTCGTATTCAAACCGATTTCGATCTCTGCGGGAAGCGGTTCATCTACGCCGTGTTTGACCGCATCGTAAATATAACGGTCGCCGGAATCTTTAATAAGTTCCGCAACTTTTAATTTCTCAAAAATGCAGAAACACGCACGAAGTAAGTGTGTTTTCGCCCTTACTTCGTGCGGGCTTCCGCAAAAATGAGAAACTTTTAACTGTCTCGCAGTTTCGTCAAACAGAAACGGCAAAACACAGTTTTTGCTGATGTATTCAGTAATATCTTCTTTGGTGTAATATGCGCCCATCTGTGCGCGGTCGTTAATGTATTTTTCAAAAATATAACCGATTACGTCCGGGTTAATATCTTTTCCGGTCGCCGTTATGCGCGTGTCGAGATGCCATTCGTATTGATCGAAAAAATCGAAGATTCGTTCAAATGCTTTATCATCAACTTTGATTTCAGAGAATTGTTTTTCTAATTCGTGTTCATCAAACAAACCGCCGTTCAAATAAGGAATTCTGCCGATCTCTGCTTTCAATCCGTCATTATGATCCGGTTCGCCAAGTCCTTTATGAAAAAGTTCGAGCAGAAAATTGCGGTAAAACGAATAAAATTTATCTTTCCCTTTCTTTTCTTGCGATGCTTTTAATTTGTCGCGCAGATAGTTTTTGTTTTTGTCCAAAAAGCCTTTTTTTTGAATAAAATAACAAAACATCAACCGATTGAGCATCAAGGATACATACCATTGTTTGCTCAAGTTTTCTTTCTTATCTCGCGGATGTGTTCTATTCCATTCGTCAATATGGTCGTCAATTCCGCTTAGGAAATCGTAAAACGAGCCGTGTTCTTTTTTGAATTTTTCGTAAAACTGCTTGGTAACTTTCTCGGCGTTTTGGTGAAAGTTCTCCGCAATGCGTTTTGTTACGTCAACAATTGTAATGTGGTCTTCTTCGTCAAGTTCAAAGAAAATTCCCGATGCACGTTGAAACAGCAATTCGGGGTCTTGCTTTGTGTTATAGCGTGTTTCGGTTACTTTAGTTGGCTTACCCGTTTGCCTAACAACGAGCTGCCAAATTTGTTCGGAGTCTTTCGCGTCGTGAAAGATTATGAGATGTTCCTGAAAAAGCCGCGTAACTTTGGCTTCAATCTTTTTGCGCGTATTGTAATCGGGAATAATACCATCAGAAGTCGGACTGCAAACCAAAATCTTAAATCCGCTCTTTTCGGCAACGGCTTCCAATCTAAAAGTAATACTGTCAATGACCACCGGCTGAGAAGTTCTATCATTATTCCAGCCCATTTCGTTAAACAGTTTCCGAAACTTAAATTCGCGGATGCATTGTGAAAATTCTTTTTTGTTTAATGACATAGCTTTTAATTATTCTTAAGACCTAATGAACAAATAATTTGCGGAATTTTTATTGGTTGTTCGTCTTCGTTAGTAATAACGAGTTTTTCATCTTCGCGGAGCGAAACTACTAAAGCCGCTAAGTCTTCATCGGAAATCCCGGCTTTCATTTGACGATTGAGAGTTTCCCGCGCAAATTCCTTTAACGGAAACTTAAAAATGTCGTCAATTCCTTTTTTTAATTGTTCCGTTACGAAAATCGTATTTTCATATTCTTTGCAATAACGGTCAAGCCGCATATAAGCGCGATATTTCACACCTGTTTTTTTGCCCAATGAACCGCCCGAATTCTTTTCGTCTTCGCGGACATAATCAATGCTTTGTTTGACGAGTTCGTGATGATTTTCAAGTTTGTGGATTGGCGGTGTATCGGCATCGCATCGCGCCGCTTTCAAAATTGTATATTGCGACTGTGTAATCATTTCGCCTTTACCGCTAAACCAAGTCAGCACATCATTATCTTCGGAAGTCCGCGTATAAGTAATTACGCCTTCTCTTTCTGCCAAATCCGTATTTTCCTTTGTGGCATAAATCACATTCGCTAAATCAGGAACTATTTTCTTTAATTTGGGATTTGCGTCCGTTGCGTTTTTCCAAATTTGATAAGCGTAAGAAGCAAGGTCAACTTCCGACTCTTCGCCTTCTTCATCAAGCAAACCACTTTTTTCATTGTATAAATCTTCAATATTAACGGGGTCGCCGTCAAAGAAAGTTTCATCCGAACCGACAACTTCGGCATTTTGTTGGATTCGATTTCTAAGCCGTTTTCTGAGTTTGATAATGTCTTCGATACCATCTTCCGGCAAAAATGAGTAGCAGATTATTTGATCCGATTTCTGCCCGATGCGGTCAACCCGTCCGGCGCGTTGAATCAGCCGTATGATTGCCCACGGCAAATCAAAATTCAGGATAAGGTGTGCGTCTTGCAGATTTTGTCCTTCACTCAAGACATCTGTGCTGATTAAAACGCGGATTTCTTTATCGGTTGTGATTTCGTTAGATCGTGGACTGAAGCGACGCGCCGAATCCGTCGGACTTTCGCTATTGCCGGTTACGCATTCAACGCTTTGCAATCCGCGTTTGTTCAACTGTTCGGCAAGATAGTAAGCCGTGTCCGCAAACTGTGTGAAAATCAAGACTTTTTCTTGCCCGTGTTTTTTTGAAATCAAATCGCAGAGCGCGTTTAGTTGACGGTCTTCGTCAGGATTCCAATTTTTGCCAATGTTTAGAATTTTGATAATTTCTTTACTGTCGCTGATTAACGTTTTTAATAACGAAACATCAACTATTTTTTTTCCTTCTTTATCAATAATTTCCTTTTTATGGTCGTTAAAAAGTTCGCTCCTAATCCAATCAAACTTTTTCCAATATTTTTCTCCCGCATACAATTCATATACCTTTTTCGCTTGTTTCAGATATTTCTCTTCATCAAGAAGAAAACTCAAGTAATTGTCTTCATTCGTGTCTTTATCGGTATCGCTGTCTTCGAGAAAGTCATCAAGATTCTGTGAGATGTTTTTACCGATTGGCACCGGCAGACGATTTTGCAAAGCGTAAATAAAAATGTAATTTCGCAAAATATGACGGCTCAAAGAAAGCAAAAACGAAAAACCGCTACTTTCGAGCCGTTTGAAAAGATTTGTGCGGCAAAATCCCATCAGACGTTTTCCGGCACGCGAAAGATTTGCCGTAATTACCTCTTCATTTTTTGATAAACTTACTTTTGGCTTCTTATCCAAAAAATTCCACAAACCGTAACGCGGCAATTCGAGTTTGTTAATAAGTTCGACAACCTTTGTTGAATAGAGTTTGGCATATTGGTCATTCGGATCATTTGCATCGAATAAATATTCAACTTTTTTCGGAATTCGGTCAGGAAAATAAGAACGCGAACCATTGGAAAAGGTTAGAAATTTGCGCTTCTTTACTTCATCATATTCAGCGTAATTATCTTTTATAAACGAACGCGTTCGGCGAACCAAATAAAACCGCATTAGTTCGCGCCAATCATCGGCGAAATCACTTTTTTCAAATGCTCTGATACTGCGGATAAATGTTTCTGTGTGATTTGCGATGAATTGAATCTGTCCGCCTAACCTTTCGATATATCGTTCGGGACTGATGCCGATGTCTTTATCGTCAGAAATAAACAAGCGGAGTTGACTGGACAAATCTAAATAGGTCTTATTGTAAGGCGTGGCAGAAAGCAAAATAATCTTACTTTCGTTTTCTTCCAAATAAGATTTGATTGCACGGTAACGACTTCCTTCGGGATTTCGTAAATTATGACTTTCATCAATAATTACCAAACGATAACGCCGTAATGTCGGCAAAAGGTTTTGAACCCGGCTGTTTGAAATTACTTTTGCCCGGAGCTGATATTTATGGACATAGCCTTCCCACATTTCAACCAAATTCTTCGGACAAATAATCAGCGTTTCCATAAAGAAATCATCTTCAAATAATTTTGCCAAAGCGGTCGCTGTAATTGTTTTGCCCAAACCGACAACATCACCGATTAAAACGCCGTCGCGTTTATGTAAATGATGCGCCGCGACTAAAACGGCTTTTTGTTGAAAATCCAACAACTCTTCACGGAAAACTCGCGGAAGTTTGAATTCATTGATTCCGGCTCGCGCTTCGCGTGAAAGATGATAAGCCATTTTCAGATAAATATGATACGGTGAAACGAGTTTTTCCGAAGCCCAACTTTCATCAATAATTTCGATTAGTTCTTGAGTAATATCAATACACCAACGATCTTTCCAACGGTCATCAAACCATTTCACCAACTTTCCGGCGGCATCTTGTTCTTCTACGTCAATATTGAGTTCACCTTGTCTTGCTAAACCTGCAAGCGTGAGATTACTGCTTCCCAAAAAGCCTTCGATTTTCCCTCTGTCTTTCAGATAACACAAGTAAAGTTTTGCGTGTAGCGTATAGCGCAAATGAAGTTTGACAACGACCTTGCCTTCCTTCATTTGTCGGCTTAGTTTTTGTAATGCTTTTTCATCTGCTTCGGTTGGCGTTCCAATAGTTAGTTGTTCTTTGAATTCTTGAGCAAGTTGTTTTTTGAGTTTATTGACTTCCTGATTGTCAATTAAGTAATCTTCATCCTGATTGAAATGCTCCATCAATATTTCAATCGGCATTTTTTGCATTCCAACCAAAAGCCGACAGATTCGATGAATTTCTTCATTGTTTTCTATAACTACATCACCATTCAATTCCTGAACAGTTTCGGCGACTTCTTTCCACCCCCGAAGATTAAAATATCCGACGCAAAAATCTGTGCGTTTGGAAACTTTTAAGGATTCATTCAAGCCTTTAGAAAAAATGTTTTCAAGATTGTCATAAATTTTAGGCATATAAAAACTCAATTTAAATAAGAAAAGTCTAATTTAATAGCCACTTGTGAATGTTAAAGGTCAAGCATTGCGATTGTATGAAA